>JASJDS010000218.1 GCA_030065055.1 Calothrix sp. MO_192.B10 | reverse complement strand
GTAAGCCACTGCGGTGGACGGGTTCCCCGGCATAAAGCAAGTGGCGCAACCCGAAGGGGTTCCCCGGCATAAAGCAAGTGGCGCAACCCGAAGGGGTTCCCCGGCATAAAGCAAGTGGCGCAACCCGAAAGGGTTCCCCGGCATAAAGCAACTGCCGTCAACTGCCGTCAAGTGGCGCAACCCAAAGGGCTCCGCCGACTTGAAGCAACTGGCGTGCAAAGGCGCAAAGAAGTCTGCAAAATTTTTCTAGTAACTAATTAAACGGATATCATATGACTCTGCGTTCTCTGCGCCTCTGTGGTTTTTTTATCATTCCGGTGTAACCGGATTTGATATGAAACGTCAAAATTACCTTTATTTTTCTTTGTAGCTTTGCGCCTTTGCGTCTACCCTGCACCGAAGCCGCTGAGTCGCTTTCGCGACACGCTGCGCGGTAAGCGGAGCTATGCCGTAGGCTTTACGCGTAAGACTGCGTGAGGTAAATTCATATTTTCAATCAGCAATGCCAAAATAGGAGATGGACAATAGAAGAAGATAAACCACTAATTACTTCTCAATGAGTACCTCACTTACCAATACTCGAATTGTCACCTACAGTCCTGCCTATACAATTGTGCCAACATACGAGTGCTTTAACCGTTGTAGTTACTGCAATTTTCGCACAGAACCTGGTCAAAGTCCTTGGATGAGCTTATCAACAGCTGCAAATATTCTCCAAAAATTACAAACCCAAAATGTTTGTGAAATTCTCATTCTCAGTGGAGAAGTACATCCCCATTCTCCCCAACGTCAAAATTGGTTCCAGCGAATTTATGATATATGTGCATTAGCACTAGAAATGGGATTTTTACCCCATACCAACGCTGGGCCACTAAATTTTGCAGAAATGCAACAATTAAAGCAGGTGAATGTATCTATGGGGTTAATGTTGGAACAATTAACCCCTAAGCTATTGCATACAGTCCACAAACACGCACCGAGTAAATTACCAAAACTCAGGTTACAACAATTACAATGGGCGGGAGAGTTACAAATACCCTTCACCACCGGGTTACTTCTGGGGATTGGGGAAACAGAGGATGATTGCTGGGAAACCCTAGAAGCCATAGCTCAAATTCATCAAGAGTATGGCAACATCCAAGAAGTAATTTTACAACCCCACAGTCCTGGAACTCAACAAAACTTTGACGCGCCAAGGTTTAATCCGTATAAATTACCAGAAATAATTAATCAAGCTCGTCAAATATTACCATCAGATATTACCATACAAATACCGCCCAATTTAGTAGGCGATCGCAAATGGTTAATTGCTTGTGTAGAAGCTGGTGCAAGGGATTTTGGAGGAATTAGTCCCAAGGATGAAGTGAATCCCGATTACCCCCATATTCAAGAACAGGAATTAAGAGAAATTTTACAAGCTGCGGGTTGGAATTTAGTACCGAGATTGCCAGTATATCCTCAGTTTACAGGTAGATTATCTCAGGAATTACAAACATCTGTAACAAACTGGCGAAAATTAATTCCAATTCCAGCATAAATATTTAGAGTTGTAGGTTGGGTTGAGGGACGAAACCCAACAAAAGTCTTATTGTGTAGGTTTACTGATTCTCATTCCAGGATCAATATTTATCGAAAAAGAAAAAAAATGCTAGAAATACCCTAACCATCCTGTGTTCGCCAAAATCTTATTTTTTCCTAACACTGGATATATTGGTAACAAATACCATGTCACAATTTGGTGTTGATAAAACCGTAATATTCAAGAAATTCAAGAAAAATAAGCTCATGGGACTTTTCGATCAAATTCTGGATGCAGCAGGGAATGCTAGTCAACTGGGTGACTTAGCTCAAATCGGTAGTACGTTGGCTAATAGTGGTGCCGATTCATCAACCATGCAGACTGCTTTATCAGTAGTAGGTACTCAAGTACGCTCTGCACTACAAGAAAAGCAAGCTAATGAAGGAACAGGCGCTGTACAAGCATTGGTAAATCAATTTGCGGGTACTTCTCCCGATCCTCAAGCCGTCACCTCCTTGTTTTCAGGAGCGATGCAGGATCGGATAATAGATACTATTGCCCAGCGTACCGGCTTAGATTTGAGTCAGGTTAAACACATGTTGCCCATGTTAGTACCTGTAGTTCTGAAGTTTCTCAAAGCCGGTGGTTCCCAATTAGGAAGTAATCCTATCCTCAGTAGTTTCCTAGATACTGATGGAGATGGAGATGTGGATATGGCAGACTTGATGAAACTGGCAAGTCAATACATGAAGTAGTAGCCAGCACATGGTAATCTGTAATGGGTAATAGAATTATTTGCCCTTACCGATTACCATTGTTTCGATCATTATAGGTAGGAACAATAACTCTTATACCATAAGCTTTTGGATAATTTTTCACTGAAAAGTTATTGCTTTTTAGCCTTATATGTATAGAATTGATCGAAAGCTCCCACCGTTTCAAAGGTATAAGCAGGAACCCAAGAGTTAAGCTTTAAATCAGTACGATAAACGCTGAATAGGATGTAGTCTTGCCTTTGAGTAGTAGCTGAGATTAGTTCCTTAATTTGTGGGTTAGCATCATCTACTAACTTGTTACAATTCAGTTTAATTATATTTTCTAATATCTTTGGGGTCTTGACACAAACATTATCTTTTAAATATTCCGTCAGCTTTAGCACCGCATACTGCTCATACTTTGGCTGACTGGGATTGGTAGTCGCCATCAATATAGCCAAAACAGCTAACCCAAATGCTCCCGTATATGTGATAATAGTTGAGGGTTTCATCGTTGCTAATTATAATTTACTCGTGTTTTGTAGACTTTAGCTCAACTAAACCCGTTCCTGCCAAAAAAAACTGGATCAGAAAATACAAACTGTGTTATAATCGTTCAGAACTATGGCGAGCGTGGCCAAGTGGTTAAGGCAGAGGATTGTGGTTCCTCCATTCGTGGGTTCGAGTCCCATCGTTCGCCCTTCACAATATTTATATGGGTTAATTTATGTGCGATCGCAGGTTACAATTCCTGAATATATAGCATTGCTTGATCACATTAGCACATTGTTGAATACTAAAATCATCATATCCGGTTAATTACCCATAATATTTGTGGCGGTTAAGTTTGATGTAACTGATAACTTGCAGCAATCTCGTTTAGCTCACATTCCCACCTGGAAATTTATTTCAAGGCTAACAAACCAGGTACGTTACAACTGATAACTTGCACCATCCTCAATAACCGCCTGGGATTTAAATCCCAGTCTCATAGCCGAAGTCGTCTAAAGACGACTAGACAAGCATTTTAGTCTACTTCAGTAGACTTTGTTTATTAGCCTGGGAATTTCATTCCTAGGCATAAATTTGGGATAATTGAGAATGGTTAAGATAGAGTCATAGGATTCATGGTTTCAAGTCCCCAAACTTGGGACTCCACCACCCTTTTGCTGTGTTGAAATAAGCTACATCTTTATGTTTTTTGTCATTGCGTGATTTAGACTCAGAACACCGCAGCATTGTTTTATTCTGCCCATCTTTTATATAACCATACTCCTCCAGAGGTTGCTTACATACCGGACATGGATATTTTGTGATCTTAGTGGGAGGTTTTTGAGGGTTTGCATTTTTACTGGTTTGAGAGCGGGGTGGGGACCAAGTTTTGCTGTATTCATTCCAAAACAAAACCACATTTTCACAACCACTCACACATTTAAGGAAGTACTTCTTCTTCACCTTATTACTCTTAATTTTAGCAAGGTGATTATTACACTGAGGACAACGGGTTCTAGATTTATCAAATGTGCGTCCGGCTACGGGAGATTTTGTCTTACCGTTTGATGAGCTAACAGGTACAGTTTTTGCCTTTGCTAATGCTGGTGCAAAATAATTCTGGTTCCAACTTGTGAGATAATGTTGCCAAGGTTGTTTTCCAGAAGCAATTTCATCCAGAGCATCTTCCATCTTGGCAGTAAATTCTGTTTCTAATAAATCTGGTAATGCTTTCTGCAAAAAATCATCAACCTCTAACCCCAAAACTGTCGGTTCTAAATTCGCTTTGGTTAATTGCACATAACCCCGTTTCTTCAAGGTGGCAATGGTGGGAGAATAGGTACTAGGACGACCAATACCTTTACGTTCCATTAGTTGGACTAATTTGGGTTCGCTGTACCGTGGTGGTGGTTGGGTTTGTTTCTTCTCATGTCCTGCGTCTTTTAAAGTTAGCATTTGCCCTTGTTGCAAGTTGGGCAGGATGGTATCTTTACTGAGATTAGGCCAATAACGAGCATAACCAAGAAACTCTACCACTTGACCCCTCGCTTGCCAGAGAATCTCACCAGACTGAGTAATTACCAGGGTTTTACGCAACTGTGCAGGGCGACATTGGGATGCGATCGCTCTTTTCCAAATCAACACATACAGGTTAAACTCGTCTGGGGAAAGTTCCACTCGCAACTCGGTGGAAGGACGAAACACATTGGTGGGACGAATCGCTTCATGGGCTTCCTGAGCAGTTTTTTTACTCCGATGTCTAGCGGTTTTCTGGGGTACATTATTGGGGTCATTTTGCTGTAACCACTGACGGGCAATATCGCAGAACTCTGGACTCAACATAACTGAGTCTGTCCGCATGTAAGTAATTAAACCAGCCTCATACAGTTTTTGTGCCACCTGCATTGTCTTCTCAGGAGCAAATTTCAACCTGGAACCAGCAGCTTGTTGTAGGGTTGAGGTAATGAAGGGTGGAGGTGGTTGACGGCTGACGATTTTTCCCTCGTACTGCACAACTTGGTGGGGATGGCGTTTTGCTGCTTCCACTAACCGGGTTGCTTCTGCTTCAGAAAGCACACGAGTTGACTCTTTAACCTCCGTTTTATTCTTGACAGTATCGTCATCAGCTTCCGTTTCCTGATTTGGTGCTTCTGAGGGAGCATTTACCATCCCTTTGTAGAAAGCGCGGAATCCCTCTGCATAATCTACCCACACACTCCAATAGTCTTGGGGAACAAAAGACTTAATTTCTCTCTCCCGCTGACAAATTAGGTGTAGGGTAGCACTCTGAACTCTACCCACACTCTTCGCACCATTATTAAGCGCCCAAACTAAGGGACTCCCCTTATAACCAACTAACTTATCTAAACAATCCCGGCACAATCCCGCTCCCACCAAATTGTGATCCAGCTTTCTCGGACGAGCGATCGCACTTTTAACCGCAGCTGGGGTAATCTCTGTATATACCACCCGTTTTGGCTCTTTCAACCCCAAAGCTTCCTTGAGGTGCCAAGCAATGGTTTCCCCCTCCCTATCGGGGTCTGTAGCTAATATTACTTCGCTTACCTGCCTAACCGCATTCTTGAGTTGTTGAATGGTTTCTCTTGCCTTCTGGTCACGGGGTATGTAGCGACATTTTACCCTATTACCATCCATGATAAAACCCAAGGAATCTTCACCCTCATTGCTGAGTTCTCGGATGTGTCCGCAACTGGCACGTACAATCCAGTCAGTTCCCAGGATGTGACTGAGCTTTTTGACCTTACCGGGGGATTCGACTACTAGCAGGCGTTTGGGCATAGTCTAATAATTTGTAATATGCTCAAGGGCAGTAAACTTGCTACATGATTGAATTGTGACCCATTTAATGGTTGAATTTCTCATTTTTGTAGCAAAACTTAGCTCAATTGTTAGGATGTACCATTGCCTCTAATTGAACCACCACCTTTAAATCGTTGAAGGTTGAGTATTCATAACAGTCTGCTCCTTAAGATGGGCTATGCGATCGCTCCCTTTGCCATTGCGGCGATCGCTTTCTCTGTTGCCTTGGGTAAGTAATAATATTTACCTTTTGCTACCTGTGCCAGTTCTTTGGCAAATCCGCGAGAAATAAATTTACTTTCCGTGTCAATGACTAACAGTTGTATACCCAGTGCCCGAATTCTGGCAGCGATATTCAGTAATTCCCCCCGTATATCTGGTTTTTCTTCCCCTAGTTGGGGTTGACCGAGGGAGCGTGACAGGGGAATATTTGCCCGACCATCGGTAATGGCAATAATTACCACCTGTCCAATATCTTTAGATTGCATGGCATTTAAACCCACCCGCACGGCTTGGGTGAGGGCGTGTGCTAGGGGTGTACCTCCCCCACAGGGTAAGCGTTCCAGCCGCCTACGGGCAGCAGTAATGGAGCGAGTTGGGGGTAATAGCACCTCTGCTCGTTCACCCCGGCAGGGAATCAGGGCTACTTGGTCGCGGTGGCGGTATGCTTCTGCTAAAATTTGTAGGGCAGCACCTTTGGCGGACTGCATCCGGTTGAGTGCCATTGACCCGGAGGCATCAACCAGAAAAACGATTAACGCTCCGGCTTTGCGGGCTAACCGCTTGACGCGGATATCGTCATCTGCAATAATTACCCGGCGACCTGGTTGGCGTTTGTGACGGGCTTTTTGGTAGGGAGCAGCTGCTCGCAGTGTGGCATCCACTGCTACCCGGTGAATAGGTCCTTTAGGAAACATCGGCTTGACGTAGCGCCCCCGGTCTTGGGAAAAAATGATACCACGACCTCCGGCTTTACCCCGTCGTCGGTGAGCCATCTGGGCAAAGTAGAGTAGGGCAGGATCGAGAATTACTCCCTCTGGATTGAAGACAAATTCTTCGGGAATACCGGGTAATTCTTGGCTTGACTCTGGAGTTTCACTTTCTACTTGTTCCTGTTGTTCCTGGGGTTTTTCCTCTGGGGGTGTTGGCATGGGGGGTGCTGGTGGCATTTCCAGCACCATTGCCCGTGGTACAATTACTAACTCAACGGCACGGCGCAAATCCTCAGCATTGACTGCTAAACGTCCATGTAAAGCTGCATGAGCTTTGGCAACTCGCAGGGCAAACAGTTCCCCACGATGTCCTTCTACCCCACCCCGAATCGCCTCGTTTACCAAATAGGCAATTTGCTCTGGTTGTACTTTGACTGACTTCAGCCATTCCCGTGCTAGGAGAATCTGGAGTTGGAGATTTTCAATATCTTCAGCATATTGTTGCAGAAATATCTGGGGAGATTCAGCATAACTAATTGCCCGTTCTACCGCCTGTACTCGCTGATCTAAACTTAACACCTCATCAGCAGAAAGAGCGATCGCAAACCTATCTAGTAAGTGTTCTCGTAGGGTTCCTTCTTCTGGGTTGTAGGTGGCAATTAACAAGGGTTTACAGGGGTGTTGGAAACTAATACCCTCCCGCTCAATTTGATTGCTTCCCTCTGCTAATATGGTCAGCAACAGATTAACAATATGTTCCTCTAACAAGTTAATTTCATCCACATAGAGGATACCCCGGTGTGCCTCTGCCAATAATCCCGGTTGAAATACTGGTTCTCCCCGTTTAATGGACTGACTCACATCCAAGGAACCAAGTAATCTATCTTCCGTGACACCCAAAGGAACTTGAATGAAAGGGGTAGGAATTACTGCTGTTGGTAATTGACAAAAACCTGCCCTGGCAATGGTTTGATCGTCCCACTCATCCGGTTTATGGGGATCGCAGTTGCAGCAGGAACCCTGAATGACTTCAATTGGGGGCAAAAGAGCGTGTAAAGCCCTTGCCATCACCGATTTAGCAGTACCGCGACGACCGGAAATAATTACTCCTCCCAAACCCGGATCGACTGCTGCTAACATCAGTGCCAGTTTAACTGCTTCCTGACCGACAACAGCTGTTAGGGGAAATGTCGGCACACTATAACCACTCAACACTGGTACACTTGCTGTTCTCATACTACTAGATGAGTGGTGATCCAAACCAGATACTGGCAGCGACATTAACATCTGTTCTTGGAAGTTTCGCTCCCTCAAGGGAAATGGGTTTTACCCTGAGATAATCATATTTTCTCCACTTTTATAATAATCGTTCTCATTCAGCAGAATTGAGTATGCAAAGATAATTCACAATCACAGAACATAGCTCATGCCTTACCCTAAAAGCCTGGAACGACCCTCACAAGTTTCTCACAACAGAAATCTATACTTGATGCGGGATTTGGTGGGAGTATCTTACTTGCTGCCAACAGGAGGGAAAAATGAAACGAATTCTTGCATCGATCGCAATTATCCTTCTGATTATTTCTCTGACTACAACAGAAGCTATGGCACAAGTAAAAATGCACGGTCACACAGGGGGCTGCTACGGACATGGTTGCCACGGATACTGTCATCACGGAGCAGTTTACTATGAACCAGGCGATCGCGGATGTTATCATCCCAGAGGGGGTTACTATGAATCCGGTAGTTGCCACGGATGTTATCCTCCGAGAGCGGATTACTACAAACCCGATTGGTCAGATACTGAGACATACAGCCCAGTAGCCCTGGAAACAATCAGTGGTGAAGCGATCGACGTTTATCAGGTGACTGCAAGACGGGGACAGGGATATGGTTTGCATCTGCTGTTGAGAACGAGCGATCAAACCATTGATGTCCATTTGAGTCCGGTGCGGTATCTCGAAAATGAAGATTTCCGTATTGAACGGGGGGATGTCCTAGAAATTAAAGGTGAACCTGTACCTACTCAAGGACTGTCAGCCATGATTGCCTTTGAGGTGAAAAAAGGTAATGATGTTCTGGCTCTGAGAGACGAGAATGGTTATCCCCTGTGGAGGGGATAGCTCACAGTTATGGTTTGTGTTTGAATAGGCTTTGACAAATCTCGCACAAATAGTATTCAGCATCAGCAAGAAAATTCAGGCTTTGGATATAATTAGAGTTACACAATTTCAGGTTGCCAGGAAACCTCAAACCCATGACAAATCGTGAACAATTGATTCGGGAATTAGAAGAAGCTCCCGATGATATAGTACAAACAGTACTGGATTTTCTACATCGGGTTAAGGCTATACGCAAAAAACATCCCCTTGCAAAGTTTGCAGGTATTTTAAGTGACTCAGAAGCAGAAGAACTACAACGAGCAATTGCAACAGAATGTCGGCAGGTAGATTTGAATGAGTGGTGAGATTGCATTAGATACCTCTGTTGCGATTCGTTTCTTGAATGGAGACGTGGCAATTACTGAAAGAGTGTTGGTATTACCAGAAATAATTTTGCCAATGGTTGTTGTGGGAGAGTTACTGTTTGGTGCAGAAAATTCTACACGCCCGTTACAAAATTCACTGAACTAAGAATAAGCGCACAAGCTCCCAAATAGCCCCCCCTATACTCACAAAAAACACTGTTGTGGCTGCCGTCATCCCCAAGCCGAGTAAGATAAAAATACCATCCTCCTCTAAAATACCAATCGCTAGGATCAAGATGGTGTAGGCAGGCAGCAAGTTGGTAAAAGGAATGGGTAAGGGCAGCCCTAACAAAATTGCATTCCATACCAGACACATCCCCACAAATCTTCGCCAAAACCAATGATGGCTGATGGTTAAAAGTCGGGTTTTAGCTAAACGTTCTAGGGGACGTAATATCCGGTTTAAATTCTTCAGTAATCTTTGAGATAAGGTAGGAGAAAGTTTACGTTTGGCGATGCATGGGGGTAGCCAGGGTTTGGGAAAATCTAAGGCTAGTTGTAATCCCATGAGGATTATTCCAGAAGCGAGGAGGGTGGAAAAGCCTGCTAAGGGTGCCGGAATGGGAATTAACATTGGTAGGGTAAGCAAACCACTGATAATACCAAATCCCTGTTTACCCGTGCGTTCCACCAGTATTCCCAATGGTAAAGGCACAGAGGTATAATCTTGGAGGAGATTCTGGAGATTCTCTGACAGCTTCATTTCTTAGCTTTCACCAAGGGACTCCTCTGAACTCTTGCCATTTTTTTCCTTTTAGTTTGGGTACGTCGCATCAATGGCTTTACTGCTGTACTCAACCCATAGGTGACACCAGCAACTAAGATAATTGTCGCCCCAGAGGTAAGATTAAGCTCATAAGATAACCACAATCCTACGGTGGTGAAAAACATACCCAAAATACTTGCCAGTACCATCATTTTCCGCATATCTCGCACAAATTGACTGCTAATGGCAGCTGGCATGGTTAGCAAGGCAATTACCATAATTAGTCCCACCACCCGCATCATCATCACCACAGTCAGGGCAATCATACACATCAAAGTAAGATAGATGGCATCCACTGGCACATTGGTGATGGTAGCAAAAGTCTCGTCAAAGGAGATTGCCAGTAATTCTTTATAGAAAAAAACTGCTAGGGCAATAATAATAATATCTAGCACCAGCATAATCAACAGGTCATTGCTGGAAACGGCTAAGATACTACCAAACAGATAGCTCATCAAATCTGCCTTGTACCCCCTCGTCAAGTCCACCAGGATAATTCCCACCGCCATCCCAATTGCCCACATCACCCCAATAATCGTATCTGCCCTTTCCTTGGTGCGACGCTGGACTATACCCATACCCAAAGCAGCTACTAAGCTAAAAATAATTGCCCCTAAAATTGGGTTAAATCGGAAATAGTACCCCAATCCAATGCCACCATAGGCAGCATGGGCAATACCACCACTGATAAAGACAATGCGGTTAATCACTACAAAGGTACCAATAATCCCGCAGGCAATACTTACCAGCACCCCGGCTATCAGTGCATTCCGCATAAAATCAAATTGTAGTGCTTCCATCATCGCTTAATTTCCTCACTCAAATGCTGGGGGAAAACTCGATGGGGTACACCATGAGCAATTAAGTCAATGGGACACTGATAAACCACCTGTAACATTTCTGGGGTAATCTGCCGTTCGCCGTGATAATACAAACGCCGATTTAAGCAACCCACGGTTTTCACACAGGATGCGATCGCACCAATATCATGGGAAATCATTAAGATGGTAATATATTCGTTTAACTGTTGTAACAAATCGTAAATGTGGGTTTCGCCATGGGGATCGATGCCTGCCAGGGGTTCATCCAGCAGCAGGATTTTTGGTTCCGTGGCTAAAGCACGAGCAATATAAACCCGCTTTCTTTGTCCCCCAGACAGTTCCCTCAGGGAGCGGTTGCGTTTATCTAGCATTTCCACACTACGTAACGCCTTGGCGACACATTCCCGATCCTGAGCGGTATAACGTTGTAGCAATCGCCGTTTCCCCAACCTTCCCAGCAGTACCACATCCCAAACACTAATGGGGAAAGCACTATCAAATTCCACTGACTGGGGTACGTAGCCAAGATAACGTCGTCCCTTTTTGACATTCATCCCCATGATTCGCACTTCACCCTGCATTGGTGGCAGTAGTCCCAGTAAAACTTTAAACAAGGTCGTTTTACCACTGCCATTGGGACCAATTAACCCAATAAAATCTAGCTCTTGTACCGAAAGGTTGATATCTTCTAACACTGGCTCATGGTCATACCCCGCCCAGAGATGCTGAATCGAGATCACCTCTGTTTTTATCTCCGTATTTTCTCTAGCTTGTATGGTATTATTTATTTTCATTTTCCTCCCTTCACTCCTCCCTATCTCCACATTGGCAAAAGATATAAGGCTATACAGCACTACGCATTTAGGGCGCGGACATTGCAGGACTCTAAAACCTATACGCAGTCAACTTTTGACTTTTGATCCCTCCGGGGTATCTCCTAAGCCCTCCGGGCACGGCAAAGCCGAACGGAGAGACTGCGTCAACGCCATTTGACGGCAGTTGCTTTATGCCGGGGAACCCCTTCGGGTTGCGCCACTTGCTTTATGCCGGGGAACCCCTTCGGGTTGCGCCACTTGCTTTATGCCGGGGAACCCCTTCGGGTTGCGCCACTTGCTTTATGCCGGGGAACC
>JASJDS010000217.1 GCA_030065055.1 Calothrix sp. MO_192.B10 | reverse complement strand
GTATTTGCAGTTGTATTTAACACGGTTGGTATCTTTGCAGGTTCCTTACCAATTTATTCCTTGGCTCTGACCATCATTGCTACTACAATCATTATTATTACAATTGGCGTTCTCCAACTTCGTCAAGATGACCATCTTTCAGAAACCTCCTTTGTAAAATTGACCGAGATAGTTCTAGAACAGTTGCCTTTAATTGGGAATGTAATTAAGCAGTTGAGATGGGGTAAGTAGGTAGGCATAATTAAATGTAAGATAGAACCCCACCCCGCCTGACGACACCCCTATCCTTAGGACGATACGCCAAGGGCGTTAAGGTTCGCCGATCGCAATCCCCCGTAGGTTGGGTGAAACGAAGTGGAACCCAACAAATGCCATTGGGAAAGCAAACAATTATTCAACAAATAAAATAAACGCTACATTTTTTTCTGTATCGAATCAGATGACTCAAATCTTCATAATTTACTGTTGGGTTACGGCGCAAATATAAATTTATCGTTTCTCGACAAATACTCACTGTTTAGATCCCCGACTTCTGAATCAATATCTTCATATTGTAGTCATTCCTAGGATAGAAGTCGGGGATCTTTTAGCCCAGTGAAGGGTAAAAGACAACCAAAATCACCCAAACTGTGTCAGGAAGCGGAATGCCTTGACCACATAATCAGCGCAATCACTGGGGGAAGTTTCATAAAAAGCGGGCCATGCTTTCACCTTATCTTCATCATAGCGATCGCTCCTTTGGGGATATTTTTCTAACCATGCTAGTCTCACTGAATGACCAATTAATACATCCAAAACAATGTATTCTTGAATTTGTAAGTTGGGATTTTTAGCTGCGATCGCTCCTAGTTCCATCAATGTCTCAATGTTAACTTGGCGATACTCTGGAGCTTCAATTTTATTCAACAGATGTTCTACTTGCAGGGCAAAGTTCTTTTCTCCTGCGGTCATTTCCGATATTATTTCCTCACTATCCAAGCGGTTGCGGCGTTCTAGTTTATCACCAACAACCAAGCCCTTGCAATTATGCATTAATAACCATACTTGCTTAAAAAAGTCCTTGGGAACCCTTCCCGTACTTCCTTCTGCTTGGCGGAACCGTCGCCAACCATTTACAGGTACTTCTACCTCATCTATCGCCACTGGCTGCAATACCCAATCAATCTCACTTTCTTTTTGGGTGACGTGTAATGATTCCTGTTGGCGTAATAATTGGCTCATATCTGCATATGCTACCAATACATCATACAGCCGGGTTTTCACTTCAAAGGGTGACAACTGCATCAAATATTCATATGCTTCATCTTGAGTTACTTTCAACTCCTGTGCTAGTTCGCTGGTAATTAACAAAATTAAATAGCCGACGCGCAGGGTAAGTAATCCATTAAATAGTTCTGGTTCCGACTTGATTAAATTACTCAAATATATGAGAATTTCTTGAGTTAAAACCCGATCGCGAATATCCTCACGGCAGAAATTATCAATTTTCTCGGCAATTTCATGATGGGACATGGGCACAGCAATCAGGGATGCTTCATTGTATGCCCTACCAACTGCAATTTGCTTGCCACAGACTATAATACTGGTGACTACATCCGATAAACCCACATCAACCATTTTCAATAGTCCCGCAGCCCTACGTACCACGGCCCAAATTCCCAAATCTCCAGCTTTGGTATACACTTCCTCTAGTAAATCTGCCACAGTGACCGGATTTTCCGGGCCACCAAAACCCGTATCAAATTCCAACCCAGATAAACGGCTCAAAGTTTGCAATAATTCTATTTGCTCATAAATATTTTCTGAGCTTCGCAAAGAGGAAAGCAATAGATTCAAATTGGTTTCACATTCCATTTGGAACTCTTGAGTATGTTCCAATGGCCAATTTTTTTCTGGATGATAAGTAAGATAAGAACAGCGTAGTGCTGCATTCGTAACCCCAGAAGTGGATAAGTTAAATTCGTGGAGAAAATCAATTCTTTCTGTGGTACCTGTTAACATAAATTGGTTTAACTGTCCCAGTTGTACCCGCACGCCGTTAGAAATACCATTTTGCAGTTCCTGCATTAACTCTAATAGTGCTTCCTTACCAGTTTCTAACATGGTATGGGTGAGCATTAAAGTTAAGGTGGGACGACCCAAATTATGCCAATACTTCTGAATGTAAGCCAGTTCGCTTTTAAGGCGATCGACCAAAAAATGGTAATCCAGGGTTAAGTAAAATTGTTCCGCATCTAAAAATGATGGTAAAAATACTACCGTCTCCTTACCTATACGGAAGAATCTAGATGTGGTCAAACTCCGCAATCGCCTTACCGGACGACCAGTTAAATCCAGCTTTTCATTACTTCCCAACTGAGCATAAATAGCTGATAGTTCCCCGACTTGCCTTACCTGGATAGGTGCGATTTGTTTCGGTGTTTGTGTGGCGATCCCGTAAATTTCTAACTTAGTTTGTAAATCCTCATCTTCTGCTAGTAAAGCAATTTGGACTAAGGGATCTCGATATTTGCCTATACGTAAATGCCTTCCTAGGGGATCTATATCTCCTACATCCAGTAAACCTTCATTTATCATTTGCCCCAGAAAATATAAACTCTGTGCCCATACCAAAGGAATATTTTCATTGGGGTACCTAGGCTGAGTTTGGGGTGCAGCTTTTTCTGCCTCTATATGCTCCTCTGGTACATAATACAGTTCTGGCAGCAAACCTACCCCATCCTGCTCTATTAATATGGATTCTAAACCCTCTTGATAGTGTTTAACTTTTTCAATGTTGCCAAAAAACAACGCATCTAGTAGTAAATACGTAAAAAAGAGGGGCCATTCACACTCAATATCTTCAAACTGCTTCAGTTCCAACGGCTCATAGTGCAAACGCTGGGTATCTTCTAATACCGTTTGATGGCCATCTCGCAGAAAACGTTTACAACCATATTTTCCCTCCAGTTTATCAACTATATCATTAAGAGTGCGTTCCCTCAGTTGTTTATTTGCTACCGCAAAGGCGGGAAAACCAATAATACTTAACAGTGCAGCATCACTTTCCTTTGAAGCAGATTCCCTAGGCAATAGGGATTCCAGAGTAATGCGGGTGCGGGCAATCTCATCGGGGAGTACGTGAATCACAGAAGCTTGACTACCCCGAACCCCAAATAAATTTAACCCATTAATTGCCTCTAGGGCAGCTTTTGCCATGCCCACGGAACTAGCATTCAATTCAGCACTGCCACGGTTAATTTTATTACCCCGCTCCCAAATGCCGTAATCTGGAGTGCGATAAGCCCTACCAATGTAGTAAACCAGATTTTGGACGAAATCCACCTCATCCAGGTTATAAATAATCTGCAATCCGGAAGCCGTCATTTGTGCCAACATCAGCAAAAAGATGGATGTGGCATCTAGCTGTAAATGTCCCCATTCATCATCACCAACCACTACATCCCCAGTAACAGTATTGTATTTAGCGTGTAAGGCATCTAAAGGGGATTGGGTATGTTTAAACTGTTCTACCTTAGCTGCTTGTCGCATCATGGCAAACAGCAAACCCCGCATCAACTTCACAGTGCTATGTTCTAATTCATAGGTACGTCCTTGACTTTCATCCACCTTGCGGTATGCCAGTCCCAGTCCCCAAACTGCCAAAATACTGTAAACATTATCCCGTACCCAAGCATCTGTATAATCACCGTGGGCAGTAATTGCCGTACTCGCAGGCAGCAAACCAGTAATTGGATTTTGCCGTGCTAAAATGATTTGTCTAATTTGCTGATAGTAGTGCTGTAAGCGATTTTGCAGTTGCAAAGCTGTTTCCATGATTTTTCTCAAGCAAGAGCAAGTTCCCAAAGAGTAGGGGAAATTGGGTAATTTAGCACATCAAAAAATTGGCGTTGCTTCCTTTGAAGTATGAATCCGAGTCTAGAGATGTTTCACTCCAACCTCTCTACAAGATTTTTGGAATTAGACAACATCTTGATACATGGATTCAACAACACCTGCAAAAATTATTCCCAGTTTCGCCTGTAATCAGATTTAATTACTAAAGATATTTACTAGTTTGGTAGATGATTTAACTTCTATTATCTACTATTTGCGGGTTTATGGAGCAAGTAAACTGTGACGAGTCGCGCTTGCGAGCGATCCCCGACTTCTATCCTAGGCATTGCTACAATGTGCGAATATTGATTCAGAAGTCGGGGATCTGTTCCCTAGCCATCATAACTAATGGGACAGAACACTAGTTCAATCTATTTTTTGTGATGGTCTTCTGATAATTCCACTGTCCATTTAAAATCAGGATTAAGTTTATGTGACCTAATCCACATTAAAGTATAACCATCAAAAAGAGGAACTGAGATTTGGTACCATTTTCCACCAATTAATTTTCTGTACCACTGATAACTACTTAGCATGAAATCAAGGATCTCCTGCATTTATTAATAACCATCCATATAATTTTATTTACTTTAATTATCTTGTCGCTTTATTTAATAATTAATTGTGACCTCCATGTTATAAATCTGGTGTAAACTTACAAATTACGATAATTGGGTCAATCAATTTTGGATTTTGGATTTTAGATTGGTAACTGAGCTTGTCGAAGTTTAGATTGACCCCATGCCTGAATTCAGGGGCTTAAAATAAGGAATTATTGCGAAAGAGTGCTTATGCATGGCGGCACAATTATTTCTAATTTTTCCATAAATAAATTTAGGGGCTTTTATACTTTTCTGATTCGGTAAGTTATATAAATATAGTCTCTTTTAAATTATTCAAGTAAAAATTTTCTAGATTTGAGGTAACAGAAAACTGAGAGCATATATTTTGAACATATAAATTGCGTGCCATCGCCCCTTGGGTGGCTCCCTAGGAGTATGTCCAAACAGATTCCTGCCAAGATTTGAAAACCCCGACCAAATAATTGATCGGGGCAACTTTTAATACACCCCTTGCACCACAACAACAGTACCAGTATCAAAAATTTAAAACCTGCCAAATTGCCAATTCATTATTGGGTAAGGTTTTATCCTTGATTAACTTCAGTACTACTTAGTGATGATGGGTGCAACATTGATAGTCCATCACAGAGTTACTGACGCATTAAAGGCGCGAAGGGGAAGATTCTGCTGAAAATGGGAATTCTAGTGGAAGGACGTTGCTTCGCACCTGTTTGTGTACTAACACTTGAATCATTATTTTCAGATGCCTTGGTAGCTGTGGGGGACTGGCGGTTTGTGGAACTATTAGAATTATTTAACTCTGATGAAGTTGCCTCATCAGTAGTAGAAATAACCTCTGAGGTATTGGTACTACTAGATACTTTGTTCTCTTGAGCATAAGATGGTGCAACAACCACGGTGGAACCAACTACTAAAACCAATGGTAGTAGGGTACGAATATATTGAACCATGATGATTAATTGGAGATTATAAGTTAGTAATGATGAAAAACCTCATTTAACTGTCTTGATTCAAAAATGAAATCAAGATTTTGTGAGGGTTTAAATGTTTTTTCTATTAACTAAATCGACATTGCTTATTTAGCAAATGTAGTAAATGCCATAACTTTTATTTATTGACTCTGCATCGAAATGCATATTTCAATAACATTAACTATCAACAATGTACTTTTCTGTATATTATTTGGACAAGGGAAATATCCCGTAGATATTATTTTTTCTGCTTCACAAAATATATATATATAGTTAATTTTTGCTATTTTTTTAGATAAATATATAGATTCTTCATAAAAAAAAGAAGTAGAGTCAGTAAATTCTCTACCTCTTTTAATAAAGGTACAAAAATCGGTAACGGTGGCAAATGCGATAGCGCAAGCGCTGATTTGTCAGTTCGCCTCAACAATTTCTATACCATTAAAAAATGATTTAAGATTAAATCAACCCTTAATAGCAGCCTCGCCACGGCGATATAATTCCCGTGCGTAATCAGTCCAAGTTCCCTGTCCCCAATAACGGAAACAGCTAGTTTCCACTAACAAGGTGTATAACAAAGCTTCTTGGTAATCAGGACGCTTGGTTACGGAAGGATCTTGTTTAACTAGGGGATCGTATTTTTCATGGAACATGGCACTGAGTTTATTCATGGGTTCGAGGACATTTTCATAGCCCCTTACCCAACTCAAATCATCCGTCCATGATGCGCCATCCATATGAAATTGATGATCCGTTTCTTTCAATTCTTCAATGGCTTTTTCTACCGCTTCTGGTGTGGCTGTATCGGGATTGACTCGCTGCCAGATTTTGTGTTGTTGTACGGCTTGACAGGTGGGATAATCCTCTGGATTCGCACCCGCAGCCTCTATCAGTTCCAGGTACTCAGTACCATTCAATGCCACGGTTCCGGAAGTATTACCCCCACCATCGCGGATTTCATGATACACCCTAACTAAATCACGGGGATATTCATTCATCATCACGCCGCCGTTTTCCCCGTCAGCAATTTGGGTAACGCAAGAGGGTATAGTCACATTACCAATTTGCTGCTTACCTTGTCCTTTGGCTTCAAAATAGGGCTGCATTTGTGCCACTAATTTGGTGTCGGAACCTTGGGTTTTAATTAGGGCTGTGATACTAATTGTTTCACCGTGAGAATTGCGAGCAACTAAACGGTTAGGAATATATTTATCTTCATGGCGCAACCCCGAACCATCCAATCTTTCCACTGAATGTTCTTGCACCATTAACCAACGATACCCGCATTCTTTCAGAGCCTTAATATACTCAAACAAGGTATCTGGGTGGTTGGGTAAGTGCATTTCTGGAGGAGAAAACCCTTTCACCCGTTTTAAGGCATCATAGCCAAACATGGCAGCAAAGTAGTGTTGCCATGCTTGAATCTGAAGTTTCAAATCGGGGATTGGTGTGGAAGGTGCCACTGCATGACTCCACATGGTTCCTAGCCATTCCACATAGGGCTGATACTGGGAGTCACAGGTAATCCGCTTCAGGTTATCGAGGACATCATTACGTCCCATTTGGTGCAAACCCCACAACAAATTTCCTGAGTAGTCAAGCATAATCCGGGGATTGCAACCTTCAGAAATTAGTTGGGGAATAAAATCTCCCATGCGGCTGTAACAATTGGCAAATACTGCTGCATTGTGGTTGTCTCCATCACTGGGATTATTAAACATATGCTGGAGATTACTGATGAGTTCCCCATTAGCACCAGCCGGGATGGTGGGTTGGTGCATATGTAGGGCGCAGGCGAACCCGGCAGTAATATCTTCTACCCGCAGATTGGTTTGGTTTAAAAAGACTGGTTCGTTGTGTGTAACGACTGAACTAATTTCTGCTTCCGAACCGCAAATATTAGGTAATCCTGACTTTGATAATTCTGAGCTTGGCTGATTAGCAAATGGTGCTGTCGCAGTCATCTAAAACTCCTTGATAGGTTTGGAAACCGCGTCTATGTTATAGCGCGGAGGAAAAACCAACGGGCATTTTAACACCCGTGGAACCTAAGCTTAGGGGTTGGGCAAGTGGAGGAGTAGTACTTACCCAGATCCCTGTATGCCGGGAATCGCCTTGTTACTCCAGTAAAGTTACGCGCTTCGCGAGAGCTTCGCCAATGTTATCAGTCGGCACTTCCTCAACGCACTACCTTATAAAACTGAGAGGTTTAACGATCGCTATTTATTTTCACTTCAGACAGCAATTATACAGATAAGTTAAGGAAGAAATTTATAATTTGGTTTATCTTAACAAAAAAACAAGTTTGTAATTATACTGAAATCTATTTTTATAATTAATAACCAAAGTTTTACTATGCAAAGATTATTACATTGTATGAAAATACAAATTTATTTTGAGAGAGTATTATTTTTGCCATTTAATATACTAAAAATTTCTGTTTTGGCATCTCAGATATAGTTGATGGATGCAGATAATTTCTGGCGATCCTTGTGGCTAATGGTAGATGCGATCGCCTCCTTCTAAAACTTTCAATAGACCTCTGTTGAAAATTAAATATGTGTTAGCTAAAACCCTTGTAGAGACGTAAAATTTTACGTCTCTACATTCTTTTCCACCAGATATCTAATAATGATTCATCCAAGGAACAATCATGATTAAACTTCCCATCGATTTAACCCCCAACTATTCTAGTGAAGGACTGAGCAACTTATCGAAGATTAAAACCTCAACAGCCCGATCAACAAAGCGATGGGTGCAGCAATTAACAACCACATGGTATTTTCCAATCCATAATGTTGAGCCAACAAACCCAACACCAAAGGCATCAAACCACCTACCAAACCAAATAAGTTACTCAATGTCAGAACTGTACCGCTCCCTCCTGGCATTGCTGTATACAATTGTCCTTGGAGAATTGAGTACCAACCAGCATTAAATAAACCCAGCAAAGCGAGAATTAATAACTTGATATTGATGTTGGGTAGGAGCAAAAAAGCCGGGTAAAGAAACAAAACGATCGCAGCACTTAATTTTAAGTAAGCAAGTCCCCGTACTCTTTCCAATAAAGGAATGAGCAAAAAATCTCCCAGCAAACCGAACCCCAACCAAATAGTAATAGCTAAACTAACCTGGGTATTATTTGCACCGACAACATCGACAAAATACAGTGCCACAAAGCCGCGCAATATATCCAGCATTAAATCGGAAAATTGCAACAAGGTTAACCATAGCAGCACTTGACGCCGTTTTAAAGCGTTAATGGCATTACCGATTCCCTCTCTCAAACCTTGGATTGATTCGTCATACCATTTTGGATTTTGGATTTTGAGGACAGTGTGGTCTTGGGGAGCCAGCGTTGCGGACGGTAAGCCACTGCGGTGGACGGGTTCCCCGGCATAAAGCAAGTGGCGCAACCCGAAGGGGTTTCCCGCCGCAGACGACTGGCGTTGGTTTCCCCCATGAACAACTGTCCGGGATTTTGGATGAATCAAACCTTGTTGAGTAATGATTTTGCCAATCCCTCTGTCACAAGAATTTTTCAAATTGGTGTCACTTTGGTTAGGTGTATTTGGAATTAATTGGCGATATTTGCACAGCATTACCAACAGCAACACCGTCAGTATTGCCAAGATAAAAAACGCACTCCGCCAACTGTTAGTCAATCCCACTGCAACTGCTAATACCACCGGACCAATTACATTTCCTACGGAACCAGCTAAAGCCCAGCGTGCCATATTTTGCTCGTGACGTTTTGGTTCGATGTCCATCAGGGTAGCTTGGGAAAGGCTGACAAAGCCACCGGAAGCTGGATTGAACAGGACAAGGGCTGCCAAGAATAAGGGAAAATTATGGCTGAGGGAAATTAGTAACAAAGCACCCGCAAAAGCAACCCCTCCCCCCAAAATTAACTGTCGTCGTTGACCGATGTCTCCCCAAATTCCCAGTATCGGCTCAATGATACTACCAATGGTATTGGGTATGGTCAGCAACATTCCTATTTGAGTGTAGTCCAGATGTAAATCGCTGCGAATTAAGGGTAAAGCAGGACTATAAACTCCATCAATCGTCTCGTCTAATAATTCGATGATGAGGAAAATTATGGTTAATAAAAATACTTTATTGGCAGTTTTGTTTTGACCGTGCAATGACATCGTCTATTCTCCCGTTTTCAACATTTAGTAACCAAGGCAAAATCGAAACCTTGGTTTGTTGGTGGGGGAATCCACGTAGTAGTGCTATGTGCAGTTTCTCTGGGGAAACAACACTGTAGCAGTTGTAATCTAAATCGCCGTTGCGATGTTTTTTTACAGGCTTACCAGGGTGGGTACTTCATAAGATATTGGTTGAAGGAGACAGAAGGCTCGGTCAATCTTTGACTAGATTTGTTGTCCATTTGACTTCTCCTGTGGTTGAAACACACAGGATTCTAAGCGGTTGTCACGGAGCGGGTTGAAACCGCGCTGCGTGACATTTGCTTGCGATATTTCTTTTTCATGTCCCTGAAAAGGTCATACCGTTTGGGGTCAGTCATAACCCCGTCTATTCTTTTTAAGAATAATCCAATCTGAGTCCGTGCTAAACCAATTTGAGGTATTACTTTCCTCAAAATGTTAGCGGCTGCGTTGATATCAGCATGAACGACTACTCCCGACTGGGAGCGGTACTGATCACGAGTAATTCTCTTTCCCGATGGCTTCCACGTTAAGGGTTTTTCACCTAGTTGATGTAATTGATCACGGTCAAGGAATGATGCTTTTGATGTGTACTCTTCGCTGATTACATAAAATTTAACTCCATATTCCTCACACAATTGTTTCAGCCTTTGGATTAATCTAGCTGTGGGCATTGAAACCGTTTGATAATTGTTTTGTTTGCCGATATTAATTCCAGTTTTATTGCCTTTGTTCCATCCGATTACTAGATTCCCTATTCTGTCTTTAAGGCATCGGTTAATGATGAAACGGGCTGCTTTGTTTACAGCATCTGTGACCTGTAAATTACGCTTTGCGGTTAACTGGTGGAGATAATCATCCCAATATTTATCAGGTTTGTTTTTCTTGTACTCAGTAACTTGATCCCGATACTTGAACAACCCTGTCTTAAGTTCTGGCGCATTGACTATGAAACTACGTCCCTTAGTCGTTACAGCACTGAGCCAAAACTTAACGCCGTGATCTATGGCAAGTATTTGGTTGTAGTTTAGATTAGGATTGTTTTCTAGTGGCTCTGTTCCATCGTCGATCACCCAATCAACCCAAAATTCCCCTCGACTCGGACGTATTCGGACTTGGCGAACCCAATCAAAATCAATGAAATCAGGCAATTCTAGCTTAATCTCACACAGTAAATCAGGTTTAGAAAGTTTGCTGAGGGAGGGATAAACAAAACCTTGTTTATACCTCAAAGCTTGAGCGGGAAAAGTAACAGTATTCAATCCTCCAGACTTGCGGTATCGGGGAATTGATGGGCGCTCAACTTCTCCCTTAAAAAAGGAATCAACAACAGCGTTATAGGAGCTGATTGCTTCTTGAACTGATTTTAAGGTTTGTTGTGCTGCTTGGGCGGCTAAGATTTTGTACGATTCAGTCGGTTTTAAAAGCTTGTCAAGCTGATTATATGAAGTTGCCGTAACTTTTCTTGTTTGCCATCCACAACGCAATTCATCCCCTCTCCAATAAGTAGAGTATGCATTTTTCCCTTCTAACTGCTGATAATGTTGCTGGCGATATTCATATAAAGCAGAATTATACAGCGAGTTAGAGGCTTTGCACTGTTCTATCCAGTAGGCTTTCTCTTCCCTAGTCAAATTAACCTTTATCGGCACGGTTCTAAATATTTGACTCACCTCACTTTCTTTGTTAGCATCGTTTTAGCTTATCATGACAACCTAAATAATGTCAAACAGAAAAGGTATCAAAGGTCAAAGAAACGTTCCCTATCTTTACACGGAAGTTAAGGTAAAGAAGACTATAATGGTCACGCCAACAGCATGGACAATGCTCAAAGAAAAGGCAAACTCCGAAGGAGTTAGCGCCAGTGAAATGGCTGAACGCTTATTCAGGAATACACAAGGTTAAAACCTTGCCCGTCCGCTTCATCCCCTGGTTACAAACACAGGGGTTCTCGCGTCCCGTCTTGCCTTGATAG
>JASJDS010000049.1 GCA_030065055.1 Calothrix sp. MO_192.B10 | reverse complement strand
ACCACACATCAAACCTGGTAATTTCTGGTAAAGGGCGATTTTTCCGGAGGCTGGCAGATTTTTCTAGTTTTTTACCCAACCCATAGGGGATGGGGTTTATGACTTTTGACTTTTGAATGCGTGACTTTTGACTTCCGCGTTGGCGCAGCCGCCCTGTAAGGGCTAGCGGTTGACCCCTATAGTCAGAAGTTTGAACAACAGGACGCTCAAATCTCCTAACTTTCAAGCAAGGGTACGTCTCAACCGGGGCTGAATAACCAGTAAAGAGACAAAAGCAAATCCAAACAATACCAGCAATGACCCACCGAAAGTCACATCACCCCAAAAAGCGTGCATCACCACACTACTCAGTTGCCAATCACCATGAATGTAAAGATAGCGAATGGGTTCAATGGCATAGCTGAGAGGATTGAGGGTAGCCACAATTTGTAACCACTTGGGCATAAAGGATAATGGAGCCAAGGCGGTGCTGGCAAACAGTAACGGAAGATTCGTCACAAAAATGACTGCAATTAATTCAATATGTCCGGGGAGAGCAAAAGCCAATCCCAAACTGAGGGCAGTCACACCTAGAGCCAGTAAAAAAACAATTAAAGCGATCGCACCCAGACCAGCTGCATCTGGTAGTCCTGCCCCTAGGAACGCGGCTGCGGTGACAATTACCGCTGCTTGCAGGAAACTCTGGCTAATGATGAAGATAGCAGAAGCCAGGACAATGGAAAATCTCGATGCCAGGGGAGCCACCAACAACCGATTTAAAAAGCCAAATTCCCGGTCGAACATAACTGGCAAACCAGCATTTAATGCTCCAGCAAAAGCAGTAAAAACAATTACTCCTGCCCCTAGAAATTGTCCGTAATTTGTCGTAGCTCCAAAAATCCCCTTTGGTGCATTTTGGAACAAAGCACCAAACAGGACTAACCACATCACCGGCTGAATAATTCCTGCCAGTAGGGTAGAGGGGCGACGTTGTAGCTGAATAAACAAGCGACGGGTCAATGCCATTGTCTCTTGCACCAATTCAGCAAAGAAATTGGGGGCAGTATCAGCATAGCCTTGGGGCGATGCGATTTCCTGCCAGTTGATATCCGTTGTTGATTTTGGAGGTATAACAGTTCCACTCATGGCAATTTTGGATTGTTAGTTGTTAGTTGGTAGTTGGTAGTTGATGGTTGTTAGTTGTTAGTTGTTAGTTGATAGTTGATAGTTGACGGTTGACAGTTGACAGTATTTAAATTTAATTCTTCCCTCTTTCACTCCTTCCCTCCTTCCCTCTTTCACTCCTTCCCTCTTTCCCTCCTTCCCTCTTCCCCTATCTCATGTTTTGCTTCTTTTCTGCCTTGGGATCGCGCTTTCCAACAGCAGCTAGTTCTGCATCTAAGAGGGTGCGTCCCGTAGCAGCGAGGTAAACATCATCTAAACTAGGGCGAGATTGGGCAATACCAAACACGGGTAATCCGGCTTGGCTCAAAGTTTCTTGAATATTGTTCATCACACCATGTTCGGGAGTAACTACCAAATTTAAAGAGTTACCTTGGGCATGATTAATGATAATTTCTTGAACAAATGGAAGCGATCGCAATAATTCTTCAGCTTTTTGAGCCTCTTCTGCTGGGGAAAATTCCCGGATACGTAAGGTAATGCGATCGCCACCCACCCGATCTTTTAATTCTGATGGAGTACCCGTAGCAATTACCACACCGCGATCGATAATAGCCACGCGATCGGCTAATGCATCCACCTCTTCTAAATAGTGGCTGGTAATTAATACTGTAGTTCCAGCCTCCCGGAGTTTACGGAGGAATTCCCAAACGATAAACCGACTTTCAATATCTAATCCTACGGTGGGTTCATCCAATACCAATACATCTGGGGAATGGAGTAAACCCGCAGCCAAATCAAGACGCTTGCGGATACCACCGGAATAAGTACCAGTTTTGTTGTCAGCGTATTCCTGTAAATCCAGTAACTTTAAAACCGCATCAATTCGGGGAGCGATCGCATTTTTGGGAAGATGATAAAGTGCTGCTTGTAGTTGCAAAAGTTCCCGTCCAGTCAGCATCTTATCTAACGCCACTTCCTGGGCAACATAACCAAGCCTTCTCCTAGCATTTCTGGGGTTGGCGATCGCAGAAATTCCAGAGACTTCAATTTTACCTGCATCTGGTGTGATCAGAGTACACAATGCCCGGAGGGTAGTAGTTTTACCCGCTCCATTGGGACCGAGTAAACCAAAAATTTCCCCTGGTTGTACCTGAAAAGAAACATCTTTAACGGCTTCAACCGAACCGTAGCATTTTTTTAAATTTTCGATGAAGACGGCGGCAGCCATGACAAGTTAGCCTTAACTATACAAATCTCAACAAAGTCTACCTCTATTTTACGAGTTCAGAGCAGAACTAGGGTGTGTTAAGGTACGAAACTTGAATCAGGCAGTCTCGATGAAAAAAATTTTCAGCCCAGAGGGCAGGCTGCGCCAGCACCATCAACTATGTAAGTAGCCTTATTCCTTCCCCCTTTACCCCTTACCCTTTAACCTTTTCTCCAAACCAAATTTACCAGTTCAACCAGGTACCCACCGAGTAGTATTAAATTTTTATCTGCCTTCCCATTTCTGCCTGATCAACAATAGAATAAACCTGGCATAGTTCGATGTATTTTTTGGCATTGTGAGTCTCTTACTCATTACTCCTGCCAACACAGTATTAATACACACATATCTATCTATGCCAATGGTTAAGTTACGAACATAAGGGTAATTACTATTGTATGATGACTATTCAGTCTAATAATATACTTATTTGTTATCTTGCATTTATGTAATCTTGATTTATTCATAATCATTGGTGCTAATAAAATTTACCAAAAAGTGTTAGCGAAACTACTACAACGGGAAAACTTAATATGTGGCCACAGCTAGGTATTTTAGCCAAGCTTGAGTACTAAGTGTTTTATTTAGCAGTTTGTGCCGGAGGTGGAGCAAAATTTGGCAGACAAAAATCCATGAGATAAACAACTCACACAGAGAGAGATTCTCAAAATTCTGGGTATCTATGAGGGCTGGAGATTGTCACCAGATCAGAGCATAGAAAATTATGATTAAAGATTCTTTGAATTTATTAGGACTTACGTACTCCTTACGAGAAATTAGGTTTTTGGGATTGCTTCCTTGCGTCGCAATGACTGTGCTTACGTTCTCCCCGCATAAGTCCTATTTATATCACTGTAGGCAGATGAGGTTGTCTGTGACAAGATTCTGCTGTTATGTGACTAATTCTAATTCTTATTCAAGCAAATTATTATTTACTCAACTGCTGTTTTGGCAGGGAAGCAGTGCATGAAATCCCAAGTAAAAAAAAGTAAACCGAAAATTTTGGTTGTCGATGACGAACAAGACAATCTAGACTTACTTTACCGCACCTTTTATCGTCAATATAAGGTGCTGAAAGCAACTTCTGGTCCTGATGCACTCAATTTGTTGGCAGAAGAAGGGGAGGTGGCTGTAATCATCTCCGATCAAAGAATGCCAATGATGAGCGGGACAGAATTTTTGAGCTTAACAGCAACTCAATACCCAGACATTATCAGGATCATTTTAACTGGCTACACCGATGTAGAAGATTTGGTGGATGCCATCAATACTGGTAAGGTATTCAAATATGTGACTAAGCCTTGGGAACCAGAAGAGCTAGCAGCTGTTGTTCGTCAAGCTCTAGACACCCACAATGTTCTCAAAGCTAGGACTCAGGAGCTAACTCGCACTTTACGTCAAGAATCTCTGTTGAATACGGTCACAAATACCATTCGCGGAGCTTTAGACTATCGACAAATTCTGCAAACTATTGTTGACAGTGTAGGTCGGATGTTGGAAGTGGATGTCTGTCTTTTGCGTCCCTTTCAAGATGGCAAGTTAGTCAGTGAAGGATTTATATATCAGAATCCAGCTACCTTTGAGAAAATAGACGAATCAGCCGATAATTCTGCCCATCTGTCTCTATTAGCTGAAACAGTGTGGGAAACCGATGAAGTCCTGGTAATTCAGGATGTTGCCAACGATGAGCGGATTTCTGGGGATACCCAGGAACTGCAACAACGTACCATTGCTTTTGCTAAAGCTAATATTTCTTCGAGCTTAATTGTACCTTTAATCTGTCGCCAAGAGTTAATGGCTGTAATGGCTTTGCACCAGTGCGTTAGGGCAGAGGAGTCCCCAGAGCATCGCCAAAGGTTGTGGGCGGATGATGAAGTCAAAATGTTGATGATGCTTGCAGATCAAGCAGCTTTAGCTTTATCTCAGGCTTATGCCTACGAACAAGTGCGTTCTTTGGCAAAACGAGAAGCCCTAATTAATACTATTACCAGTGCCATTCGCTCTAGTTTAGATCCACAGGAAATTTTTGCTGCTATTACCCAACAACTAGGACAGGCATTACAAGTTGATGGTTGTGTCTTATCTTTGTGGACAGAGGAAGATAAGTATGTGCATTGTGTGGGTTTATATGATGCTACAGAAAGCATAGAAAATAACAATTATAGTTATAAAAACATTGATAATCAGCAATTACCCGAATCTCAAGTACCCATTCAAGGCAATCCGATTCTTCAGGAGATGTTGCGGACTCAAGAGCCTGTAATAGTGGGGGATATGAATAATATTGCTCCCAAAGATAAGGGGTTTGATTTACCTTTGAGGGATAGATCGCGATCGCTAATGGTGGTTCCTTTGTTAGCAGATGGTAAAAGTATTGGCAGTATCACCCTACGTGAAATAGATCGATCCCGCCAGTGGAGTAATTCGGAGATTGAATTGGCAAAATCCGTGGCAGCTCAAGCTGCACTTGCTGTACAACAATCTCGCCTATATCAGAAAACCCGAGAGCAAGCAGAAAGGTTATTAGAACTAGATAAACAAAAAACAGAATTTTTCCAAAATATTTCCCACGAATTCCGCACTCCCATCACTTTAATTCAAGGACCACTAGAATCAGCAGTTGCCACAGGTGAGGGTTTATCCTCCGAAAAAAGTGCGATCGCTCTCCGTAATTCCCGACGTTTGCTCAGGCTAGTAAATCAATTGCTAGATCTCCAACGTCTTGACGCTAAGAGGATGCAACCTAGTTTCCATCCTTGCGATTTAGCAGAATTTGTCAAACAAATTGTCGAGTCATTTACCCCTTACTGCGAGAAAAAGGGACTCAGTGTAGTTACTAAATTAGAACCCTGTCCCCAGGTATATTTAGATGCCGAAAAATTTGACAAGGTAGTTTATAATCTCCTGTCGAATGCCATGAAATTCACCCCAGAAAATGGGACTATTAGTATTAGCTTGGAAAATAGTGGGGAACGGTGCGTGCTACAGGTACGAGATACTGGCATTGGCATTGCAGAACAGCAAATTCCCCATCTATTCGAGCGTTTCCGCCAAGCAGAAGGTTCAGAGAATCGTTCCTATGAAGGTACGGGTTTAGGTTTGGCACTAGTTAAAGAATTAGTAGAAGTACATGGAGGCGAAATCTCTGTAGAGTCAGTTTATGGAGAAGGCACTACCTTTACAGTGTCATTAATGCCTGGAGCAAAACACTTACCTCCAGAACAGATTAAAGAAGCATCTACGGAAGTAAATATAAATCGTGCAGCAGTAGAGTTAGCCGATCTAGAATTAATTGAATCTATAGAAAATATTGAAAATATTACGGTAGAACTGCCTCAAGAGAAGGAATATCAAAATTCAACCAATGGTAAAGGACACTTAATTCTGGTTGTAGATGATAATCCAGATTTACGAACCTATGTGTCTAATACCCTGATAAATAGTGGATATCAAGTACAAACTGCTCGTAATGGTGCAGAAGGCTTTCAGGTAGCTCAAAAAATCACCCCTAGTCTGATTATCAGTGACTTGATGATGCCCTTAGTATCTGGATTGGATATGATTCAGATGATTCGCAATCACGAAAATTTAAGGGGAATACCAATTATCTTATTAACAGCCAAAGTAGATGAAGAAACCCGGATTAGCGGTACAGAAAAGGGTGCAGATGCCTATTTAGCTAAACCATTTAATGATCGGGAACTTCTAGCAGAAGTAAGGAATCTTTTAGCCTTGAAGGAAAATGAGAGGCGGGTTGTGGAATTAAATTCTTACCTCACAGAATCCGTACTCCAACGTTTTCTCCCACCTGCATTGGTAGAAAAGGCATCACATGGGGATTTAACCCTCGATTTACGTCCCGAACCACGGTTAATTACCGTTCTTTTTAGTGACATTGTTGGTTTTACGCAATTATCTAATACTCTCAGGTCTAAAAAAGTGGCAGAATTACTCAATGAGTATTTATCAGCCATGACTAAGGATGTATTTGACAATGGCGGTACTGTAGATAAATTTATGGGTGATGCCATTTTAGCCTTGTTTGGTGCTCCCGAAGACCTCACTCCTAACGAGCAAGTACGCCGTGCGATTAATACTGCCAGAGCTATGTATCGTTCTTTAGATAAATTAAATCAGAAATGGCGAGAACAAGGCTTGTTTGACACTGATGGACGTTCTGGTCTGCAATTCCGGTGTGGTATTCACCAAGGTACAGCCGTTGTGGGAATGTTTGGTAGTAGGGAACGTGCTGATTATACAGCCATTGGTCCGAGTGTGAATATTGCTGCTAGGTTGCAGAGTGCAGCCGAACCTGGTGGAATTTTAGTATCTGCTGCGGTGGCAGATTATTTAGAAGATGAGGAAATTACTAAGGGTCATCCTTTAGAATTAAAGGGAGTTGATGAAACAGTTTTAAGTTTTTCTGTTACACCAAAGATACCAGAGATTTTAGCAAATCTATAAGTTATCACTAGGGTCTTCTATCATTGAAACAGGTTATTATACATAAGTTTAGGGGTAGTCAGCAAACGGTCAATAGTGACCAAATAATTGGTAACTGATAATTGAAATGACACAGGCCATTAGTAACAAAACTCAAGTTAGCAACCAACCCTGGCGACGACATACAGATCCACCAGGCTTATGGTTTTTAGTGGTTACAGTCTCAGTTATCTTACATTTGTTAGCCATATGGTTAATACGCTTTCCTGGATGGAATTTGTTTGGACAACAAAATTCTGTAACTGTTGTCCCCATTGATTTTGTAGAAGTGGCTCCAGCTAAAAAAGCTACCAAATTGGGTGTTGGCGATCGCAAATCCACTGCCAAAAGAACGCCAGTAAATTCAACCAAGCAAGTCACTCCCAATAATCCTTCTAGACAAATACCCCAGAAAAATGTAGCTGCAGATGGAATTGCATTAACCGATAACGGGAAAAAAAAGGTTACTCCAAAAAAGCGATCGCCTAATACATCTAAACCTGTTACAAAAAAAACTGTCCCCCAAAACAATATTGTTCAAAAACGAGTAACACAGTCAAATAAGACTCAGAGAGCCACTCGCCAACCACCAACTCCAACCAATTCCAACACCGGAACCAACAAGCAACCACCACCAACTCCAACCAATTCCAACACCGGAACCAACAAGCAACCACCACCAACTCCAACCAATTCCAACACCGGAACCAACAAGCAACCACCACAAACTCCAACCAATCCCAACACCGGAACCAAGAACCAATCACCACCAACTCCAACCAATTCCAACACCGGAACCAACAAGCAACCACCACAAACTGCAACCAATTCCAACACCGAAACCAAGAACGGTGATATTGATAAACCATGGGATCGAGCTAGGGAAGAAATTAAACTAGGAACAGGACAAAAATTAGATTCCAATCTTCCATCTAATCAGCCATCCTCTTCCAGCGATCGTAATCAAGGAGGGGGGATTATAGTCAGAATAGATCCTTTGTCTCGATCAGATGTACTTGCATTAAAACTCAGATCAAATGCACCTCCGGATAAGATGGCTGAATATCTGGGTAGCAAAAAAGACACTGTAGCCATTAATATTCTGGCTCAACATCCCGAACTAAAAGCCGCAAATCTGCTTGCCAGTTTGGTAATTGATAAAAATGGTAAATTTGAAGAGGTATTTGTTTTGCGGATTACGCCCCAAGAATTAGCTGCCAATAAGACACAATATAAAAAATTTCTCAACGCTCATTTCCGCGATCGCAAATTTAAACCAGCTGCCAACAATAATGGTACCAAACCAGAGGTTAGTAATTTGATTCTCAAAATTACCATTGAGGAACCAAATTCACCTGGCTCAATGCTTGAAAATTAGTAAAGGTCGTGTTATATTTATGAGGTTGCTAAATTGCGGGTGTAGTTTAGTGGTAAAACCTTAGCCTTCCAAGCTAATGATAGGGGTTCGATTCCCCTCACCCGCTTTCTAAGTAAAACCCCCAACTACATTGTTTTTGGGGGTTTTTGCTTTTTTACTACTCTGATTCAGAGTTTGGAGTTTAGACTAATTTTACCAATCAAACCGCCAAACCCTTATCCAGAGAGGCTTTGATGATTTATGGAGTGTTTTTGATTCCGAAGTTTAAAATGCTTGCTACACAAGGGTTTTAGCCTTTAAAAAAGAATTTAGTCTAAACTCCAGTTATAACTTTCGATACTTTTCTACTGACATAGAAAAAATACGGATATAACATTCAATATTCTGTGATTAGTCCCCGACAAAAATACGCAGGTGAAAAAATGACCCTTACTTTTAATTCTGAAACTTATGCTCAGTTATTAGCTAAATATCAACCCAAATTAATTACAAATGACGAAGAGAATGAACAAGCAATAGTATTAGCAGAAGAACTTGCCCATAAAACTAACCGCACAACGGAAGAATCAGCTTTATATGAATTATTGATTACTCTGATAGAAAAGTATGAAAATGAACAATACCCGATGGGTGAGACAACACCACTGTCAATGCTGCTGCATTTGATGGAGGTTCGCAGTTTGAAACAAGCAGATTTAATCGGTGTAATTGGTTCGAGTGGTGTGGTATCCGAGATTATCAACGGTAAGAGAGAAATTAGCAAAGCACAAGCAAAAGCTTTAGGTGATTTTTTTCATGTTGATGCTGGGTTGTTTATTTGATGAATGTATTTAAGATCGAGAATTTTCACACAGAGTTTTTGAACTTCGTTTCTAACTACCAGAAGGATTACCCAAATTAGAGTTGTAGTAAAAGAAGTGCAAAAAAACAGAGAAAGAGGTTGCAAAAATTTTTGGGTGTAATTTGGGGTTAACTAATTATTTGTCAATGTTAATAAATTGTTTGTCATCAACCAACTTCCACTTTTTTGGCAAGAAAGCTAAAGTTTTACATTTAAGAGCATCCCAAATTTAAAAAAATATTACGTAGTGGGAGCCGGTAAGCTCCCTTGATATTTGATGCGGGCGTTGTCAAGAGATGATAATGGAATGATGGGATGAATTTTTGCGAGTTTTTTCTTATAATTCCCTCATCCTAACTATATATCTAGAGAAAATAGGAAAACATTATGTTTGAACGTATAACTTTTGACCCACGAATTATGGGTGGACGTGCTTGTATTCGTGGTATGCGAATTACTGTATCTTTGGTGTTGAGTTTAGTAGCGAATGGTATGACAACTGAGGAAATTTTGGAAGCTTATCCTTACCTAGAAGCTGAGGATATTCAAGCTTGTCTTCAGTATGCAGTATTTCTGGCTAGTGAAGAAGTTCGTCCCTTTACTGAAACAACAGTATGAAATTTTTGGCAGATATGGGTGTTTCTCCTTTAACAGTTCAGGCATTAAGAATAGCAGGATATGATGCTATACATTGAAACGCTCATGAATTTGCTGTATTTTTTCTAAATTATCTAGAACGTAGTAAGTAATAGATAATCCTAGATGTTGTGCTTGAATACGTGCCAATTCTATCGCTTTCTGACTAATGTCTAAGCCAATTACTTGGGTGAAATGCTGGGCAAAAAACTGAGTTTGTGTGCCGTCTCCACAGCCAAAATCAATCAATTAGTGGTAAATGAGAGTCTTTAAAAAAAGGCTGGAAACGTTCAAAATCAAGTTTGACACCTAGGGGATGTGGAACATTCCACAAGACTTCAGAAGGGTCATGAATACTACTCCAATATCTATCCCAGTTTTCTCGATATTCTGTCAACACATTAGCTACTCCCTTTCTGGTATAACTATATTGAGCGATCGCTTGCATAATCCGCAGAGTAATTGTCTGTCTGACAGCTATAATCAGCTAAGTAATTAAGCAATTTTAAACTCTAGAATTAGAGAGAAGAAAACACAAAATCACTCTTTCTTTTCTTCTCCCTCAGCCAAATTACTCAAACTGCGACTAGCCACATCTGCACTTAATCCCCAAACTAACAAACCCAAATAATCAGAAAAAGGGTCAGCACCAAAAGTTGATCCCTTTTGTACATATAAAGAACGCATTCCCACTATCGATAAACCAAGCAACAGCATCAGCGAAAACAAAGGACGTGCAAACCAATAATTTACTTGTGTGCGAAACTTACTTCCAGATAAGAAAGCCAGGGATTTTTGCAACCACAGCACCCATTTATTTACAGACTCTTCCACCACAGGTTCTTCCAGGTTAGATTGCACCGCAGCACTAGCAGCATCTACTGCATCTTTTACCCCTTTCATAACTTCTGAGAAATTAATCGGTGTTTTATCCCCCATCATTGATGTAGATTTTAATTTATCTATATCTTGCTGTAATTCTTCCAATAATTTTTTTGCGTCCTCATCTGACTTAATTTTCTTCCGAATATCATTGATTTTTTGCATAATCCCATTTTCCCCCTTCACTTGAGGATGATTTTTAAAGTCTTCCAATTGTTGTTCTATATTGCGTAATTTCTGCAAAACTTCCAAACGAGCAGATATTTTCTCAATTTTTTTGTTTGCTAATTCTAAATTCATATCATGCACTAATTTTTCGGCTTCTGATAGCATGGGATTAAGAATTTCTTTGTCTTTTGGGTCAGCTTGATCAACTTGGTTTTTTAATTCTTGTAGCTTACCGAATACCTCAGCTTGGGGAATACCCTTTTCTTGCATATATTTGGTGATTCGACCGCCAATAATGCCAAAAATCAATATAGAAAATGGAATTAGGGGAGCAATCCGCATTGTCAAATTAACGGGAAGAATCAAAGGTTCCTTCGCTCCTTCTAAGGACAAATAAATTGCTCCTGTATAACGGTCGGGAGGTATTTTGTTCGTCTCCCAATTTAAAGGTAATTCAACTATGTGCTTAGATTTTAAAGTTTGAGGGATATTGGGTACTTTAATGTGGTTTGAGCTTAATGGATATCCTGTTTGTTCTCCTTTCAATAATACCTTAGCATCTGTCACTTTTACATCTACATCTTCTGTATTATCAAAAGCTAAATCCCAAGTTTGTAAAAATGCACTTTTGCTAAAAATTAAATGGGCTAACCAACAATCTAACCACCAATTACATTGGGTTAATTGCAACTGTACCTGCTGATTTCCTTGTACAGGTGTTAATTTTGGTCTGGCTTTTACCAATACATTAATATCAATAATTTGCGGTTTTTGAGCGGGAAGTCGTATTTCAATTTGTCCTTTATAGGTTCCTGGAGACTGGGGATTGCTAACTTTAACCTGGAAATCTTTGGGTATACCGGCTTGTAATTTAGTTTCACCAATAAAAGATATCTGTTGACGACCGATGATTTCATCCCCTTTTTGACGCTGCAAATCGGAAGCCAGGAATATAAATTGTTCTACTTTGGTTGGAGCAGAAAGACGTATGCTACCAATGAGGGTATTTTCTTCGTTCAACCAACCTTTTATCTGCAAAGGTTTATCTTTAGCATCAACTGTAATAATCGTATTTGCTAAGACAGGTGTGGGAGTAATTAAGAATAAACAAACCGCAGTCAAAATCCAGCGTTTCATACTATTTATGGCTATGTTTTAATTTTGAGTTACCGAACGAGCTAAGGCAATTTCATGGGCAGCATATAAAGAATAAACCAAGCCTAGAGGATTATAATACTGTTGTAGTAAATTTTGCCGTACAGCTAGCATTGCTTGTCCCATCGCTTCCCCTGCAAACAAACGTTTGAATACCTCTGTCGCGTAGTATTCTGCGAATATTTCTGACACAGGACATTCAGTTCCCACTACTCCACTTGCTCCTGCATTCAAAAAATCATCAATTAAACTCACATAGCTTTCCGGACTGTAATCACCCGTTGCACAACCGTTGAGAAAAACGAGGGGATGATGCAGCCAAGTTGATTCATAACATTCGATAAAGTTGCTATAAATTCGGTCATCGCTAATTTCTAAATAAGGTCGTTTTGGCATTTCTTCTATGCCACCATGACAGTAGAAATACACTAAATCTAATATTTTACCATGTTCACTCCAAATACTTTCTAACTCTAACATTTCCTCGGCAGGGAATATATTTACCGAACCTGCGGCTTGTAATTTGGGTAAATGTGCTTGCCAAAGTTGAAAATCTCGATAGACATTGAAGCTTAGTTGTAATTGCCTTTCATTTTGAATTTGTCGCATTAATGCTACGGGATAATTGTGTTTATTGCTAGTCCAACATGGCAACTGTTCGATGGAATAACGATAACCCCAAAATGCATAGGGACAAATAATTTTTTGGTCATTTTTATGGGGACAATTAGTACAGTCTAGGTCGTGTTGCGTAAAATTTTCGCACACTGGATTTCGTTTACTCTGTTTGATTTTTCGCTCGTATAATAAAGCCCAAGGAATTGTTACTTTTCCTAACACTGGGTTGACTTGGATAACGGTATTGGGAATTAATACAGCTTGTGATTTTTCGCTGACATCAGCTTGATTTGCAGGTAAAAGTAGACGGTAAAGTTCGCGTCCGACGTATGCTAAACTGGGAAGCCAGGTATTGAGAGACTCCATACTTCCCTCAACAGACCAGCAATATTCACTCTCTGAAACTAATTTTAGTTGCTGACGAATAGCTGCGATCGCATGACCCAATGCAGCAGGTTGTAAGGTAGTATCGTAAAATGCCAGTTCTTCATTACTGTGGGTGCGATCGAGAAAGCGAAAATCAATACTCCCATCCCGTTGGTCAAGTTCCACATCTACAGTCAATACCCGTTCGGGAAGCAGTGCGAGTTGTTCGTTGGTAAGTAAATCGGTGGTAGTAAATGTGACGCGACTACTTTGGGGAGGACGCAAGGATTCGGGGATGTCTGCACCAACTGTGGGGAGAATGAGAATTGTCAGTTGCTTGGACTGAAGCAAATAGCCACGGTAAAATAATTCGACTTGGATGTAACCGCGATCGCCAAATTTATCAGGTTTGACTGTAAATATCAGGTTATCAGATGCACCTGTGTGGGGTAAGGATAAGTTTTTTATAGTTGCATTAATATGAAAATCCTTGGAAGTAACCACCACATCGAGAAGTAGGGTGTCTTGGTCGTTCCAAACCTGAGTTAAGGTTTTATCTGGGAAGGGAGTTGTATCTATTCCTTGGGGTTCGGGGCTAATGTTTATACAGAGAAAATACGTTTGTCCGTGGATGAGGGGTTCGCTTGGGGGTATTATAGTTTGGTTTTTGGGTTCGGTAAAGTAAGTATTAAAGTAGCGATAATTTTCTACGTACTGATAAATTTGTTCTAAAAAAACGAGTTGCTTAGTGGTTTGGTCTTGGTTTTCTGTCAGTAGGATAGTGCTAGTAATATCAATTATTTGTTTGGTGCGATCATATTTTTCGCCGTTGATTGAACCATCGAAGGTTACTATTTTTTTTGGTTCTCCAAAAAGTTCTTTTTTTAACTCAGCGAAATTAGGCAAAAATTCTCTCGGTACTCGACCTTCCAAACCTTCTAATTTACGTATTTTCGCTTGGAAAATTTGGTTTAAGCTATAATTATTTTCAATAAGTGCTGTTATCTGTTCTTGGATAAAGTCCCAGTAATCAGGTTTAGTATCAAGTTGTTGTCCAACTTCTTGTAGAATTGCTTGTTCATCTTGCTTTAAGGTAATTTGTAACTCTTTGAGAGCCAGTAACAGAGCTAGTAAGGTGTTGGGAATGGAAGAATTCATTAAGCCGGGTATTTGATACAAAGTATAAATGTATATTTATTTACTATGAGACGAGATGCACTTGTAGTTGGTATCAATAAATATCCTTTTTTAAAGGATACAACAGGTAAAGCAAAGCACTTGACAACACCTGCTGCTGATGCAGAGGCGATCGCGCGGGTGCTGGAAGAATATGGGGATTTTCGAGTTAAACGTCTACCAGAAAGCATAATTGACGGGAAATTACAGGTAGACCCAAATAAAAGTGTAAAGACAGAAGATTTAGAAGCGGCGATCGCAAACCTATTTCTGCCAAATAGCGATAATGTTCCAGCAACTGCACTGTTATTTTTTGCTGGGCATGGAATGCGAAAGACTTTGGGAGCACTGAGACAAGGTTTTTTGGCTACTAGCGATGCTAATCCCAGCAAAGGGCAATGGGGTATATCACTGGAAGATTTATGGAATATATTACAGAAAAGCCAAGTTAAACAACAAGTTATTTGGTTGGATTGCTGTTTTGCGGGGGAATTGCTGAATTTTAGAGATATTGGACTGGGAAGGCAGAGTTCTGGTTCTGGGTGCGATCGCTTTCTGCTCGCAGCATCCCGTGACTATGAAGTTGCTTACCAACATTTGGATGGTAAGCATGGACTACTAACAGGAGCTTTGTTGAAAGGACTCGATCCCAAACAAAACCAAGAAGATGACTGGGTAAATGATTTTACTCTAGCAAATTTTGTTGACAAGGAATTTAAAAGATATTATTCCCAAACGAAGATATCTCAAAATCCAGAAATTAGTAGGCATGGAAATGGGATCGATATAATTAGAATCAGAGATAGTTATTCCAGCAATAGAAATAATCAAGATACAGAAGATTCCGAGGGATATAATTCGATTTCAAGGGTTACAAGAAGACAATCATTGTCAAAAAGAAATCATTCAGATAATAATAAACAGGAAATAATTATGCAGCCAAATTATTATCAAGAGTTAGAAGGGAAGAAATTTCAATTAACAAAATTAGGGAAAAGCATTGCCGATCAAGGAGGCATGGATAGATGCCCAGAATATTTACTGCAAAATTATTTAGAGTTACGTCGTGAAATTTCGCTCTTGAATGAGAAAATATCACTCAATGATACTTCTTTTGTTGAAAGCTCTTCTAAATATAATATTCCTTCACCAATCAAATTTATTGAAAGACCGAAAGAGCAACAATTTATTGAAGAGGCTTTAAAATCACAAGAAAAATGGGTAAGGAATATAGTTATACGTGGCATGGGTGGAACAGGTAAAACTGTATTAGCTGCTGAGGCTGCTAGAAAAGTAGAAGGGTTGTTTAGAAAAGTTATTTGGGCATCTGCAAATGATTCTCCCATTGATTTAGCTGATTTATTAGATATCGTACTCAGAGGAATCGGCTATCGTTCAGATCGATTAACAATGATTCAGAAACAGGAAAAGGTCTCGCAACTACTTCGTGAGGATAGATATCTTTTAGTTGTTGACAGTTTTGAACGAATTGGAGATAAAGAAGTCGATAGATTTCTGGCTGAAAATAATTTTTACCCAAGCAAAGTTTTAATTACAACTAGACATATTTTACCAAGAGATTATTCTGTAATTAATTTAGAGGGATTTACATTTCTTCAAACGGATAGGATGTTGAAAGAGATTGGAGAAAACCAAGGAATTCAAGAAATCTTGTCAGGAAAAGATATTCAAAACATTTATGAAATAACATCTGGATTACCTCTCGCTCTTCAGCTAATAATTGGGCAGTTATCACAAGGTATTCCACTGAAGTTTGTCCTCAGAAAATTAACACATCGTGATAGGCAACAAAATAATGGAATCATTGGCAATGAATCTCAAGTCAATAATATGTTAGAAAGTATTTTTGGAAACTCTTGGGATTTACTGCAAAATGCAACTCGTCGAATCTTAATGAGCATGACTTTTTTCACTGCTCCAGCATCTGAAGAAGCAATCCAAATAGTAAGTGGTATTAAACCAGAAAATTTTCAGTCAGCAATTGAATATTTAATCAAAATGTCATTAATACAACCCAATCGAGACAGAATGGGCGGTGAAAAACTGCGTTTTTCAATCCACCCTCTAACTCGAAGCTTTGCTGGGAATAAAATTGATGATGATATAGCATTAAAGCGAGGAATATATAGCGAAGCCGTTAAATATTTTATTGCTCTAATGGAAAAATTAGCCAGACCAGGATTAGGCTTAGAGAAATATGAAGAACTAGAGCAAGATTTACCTAATTGTTTAGCTGCATTTACGTGGTGCCGGAATCAGAGGGAATTCACAAATACATTCAAAATAGTTGACTCATTAAGTCATTTTCTATTTGAGAGAGGTTTTTGGGATACTCGCATTCAAATCTGCACTTCAGCATCTGAGCTTGAGCATGATTCTCCTGGTAAAGATTATGAAGCTGCATGGCGTTCTGCTTTCAATGCGGGTTGGGTTTGTTGCCGTCAGAATAATTATGGAGAAGCGAAAAAATGGCTGGCTAAAGCTCAAGAGAATCTAGATAAAATTCCGATAAATAATGCTTTTATTACACTTTACAAGGCTAAAATATCTCAACTTAATGCCTTAATATCTCATGGCGAGGCGATGGAACAATTCAAACATAATCATCGAGCGTCAGCCAATCAGAAAATTGAACAGCTTTTTCAAAAAGCAAATAATTATCATGATGAAGCTCGCAATCTCATGGTTTTATATATCGAAAACAAAGGTACGAAATGGACTTTTGAAGAACCTGATTATGCAATAGCCTTAATCGATTCCAATCAGGGAGACTTGGCAATGGATATGGGTTATTGGAAAAATGAAATTAATCAAAATGTTGAAAGTAGACTGCATTATGAATCTGCTCAAAAATTTTACTCTAAAGTTTTAGAAAATGCTCAAAAAAGCCAGTGGCAGAATAAAGAAGCCTTAATTTCTTTTAGTGCTGCTAACTTAGGTCATGTGGAAATATTATTGCAAGAAAAGCCAATTGAAGAAATTCGCCATAGGTTTGATGAGGCTTTAAAAATAGCTGAATTTATTGGTAGAACTCATACAATTGCTTGGTGTTATAGAGGTTATGGACTTCTCGAACAACGTTCAGCAGGAATGGAATCTTATATTTCCAGAAAAGAAATTAAACTCAAAGAAGCAGAAAAATGGCTCAATAAAGCATTAGAAATTTTTGAACGTATTGGTCGGCGAGAACGAGTTGTGGAAACAAGAGATTCTCTCAAGGAAGTTGAAGAATCATTAGTGAAATTAATAGACTCTTGAATGAAAATATTATTAAACAGTTTCGGAAATATTGGAGGAAATGGGCGAACGAGCAGTGGTATTAATTATTAGCGATGCGGGGGCAGCACGGGGAAATTTTGACCAGGAACGGGTTGATAATACTAAGGTATGGATTGAGGATTTACAGTACTCTGTGCGTTATTTGGCTTGGCTCAACCCGATGCCGAGTGAATGCTGGGGACAAACTACGGCTGGGGAAATTGCCCGTTTTGTGCCGATGTTTGAGATGAATTCCCAGGGGATGAATGCGGCAATTAGTGTGTTGAGGGGTCGATATATTGTAGTAAAAGAGTTGGATGAATCTTTATGCTATTAGAGTTAAGACAATTGAGGATTCAACCGGGACAGCAATTGTTGCTTGAGGATGTTAGCTGGCAGCAATTTGAAAATATTTTGGCGGAATTGGGAGAACATCGTACTGCCAGAATTTCCTATAGTTATGGTTTTTTAGAAATTATGGTTCCCTTACCAGAACATGAAAAAGCCAAAGAAATTATTGGCGATATGGTGAAAATTTTATTGAACGAACAAAGTATTAATTACGATGCTTTAGGTTCAACAACCCTAAAAAACAAAAAAATGAGTCAAGGAGTAGAACCGGATGCCTGTTTTTATATTCAAAATCAAGGGGCAGTAATCGGTAAAAATCGCCTCGATATGGGTGTCGATCCACCTCCAGATTTAGCCATAGAAATTGATTTGACTTCCCGTACACAGTTAGATAATTACCAAATTTTGGGAGTACCAGAACTGTGGCGATATGGAAAACAAGGGTTAAAAATTAATGTTTTAGAAAATGGAAAATATGCAGAGTCAGATTCTAGTCCTACTTTTCCAGGTATGCCGATAATTGAGTTAGTAAATCAATACGTCCAGCAGAGTAAAGTTATTGGCAGCAGCCAAGCAATTCAAGCTTTTAGAAATTGGCTGCGGGATAATATTTAATTTTGGTTTTAATCTTGGATGGGAGTCAGTTGAGGTGATTTGATGCCTACCACAAATAAGGAGCGGGAAATGCGAATCGCCCAAAGACGGGTTGAAGGGTTTGCCCAGGAGTTTGGGGAAGCACACCGCAATTTGGCTCGTCATGCAGCCTTTCCTTACTTGGGAAGAACAAGGACTAGACCCATCCATCCCAGGCTGTAATTGTTTTGCTTAATTGTGAGAGTATCTATCCTTTTACTCCTTCTGGCTTTTGGCGAGAAGTTCTGAGTTTACTTAAAGATAAATTAAACAATACACCTGCATTGCAGGCTGAGATTGCCCAACTCATACAAGAAGGTAACACCACAAAAGATAGTTTACGCCAGATATTGCGGACACTTGGGAAACAGAACAGGTTCTTGGTATTGCTGGTAGATGACTATGACGTTGCACTCCAAGAAAACGAGAAATACACCCACGACGAGATGGAACAATTCTTGAGTGAGTGTCGTAATTTGGCTGTTCACTGTCGGGAGAGACAATATCTCTCGATGATTGTGACATAACTCAGAAGGCTAAGTGAACTTGGTCCCGCACTCAATCCCAGCAAATCTCCCTGGTATAATCACTATCTATTTCAGCATCTCAAGCCATTTAAGAACGCCGAAATTGCTCAATTCATAAGTCCATTAAAAACACCAGAAGTGAGGGATGCAATTCGGGAAATTGCTAATGGACATCCAACTCTACTACAAATTGCTGGTTTTTTGTTTTACAGAGAGTTAAAAACTGATAAAGTTCCTGATTTGCAATCATTTACAGATGATTTTAAAAGCACCACCACGCATATTTTTCAAACGATTTGGTCAAGAGCAACAGAAGTAGAACAGACTTTATTGATGCTCATAGCACTCTGTAATTTAGAAGGTCAGTTACATAATAAAAAATAGTTTGATTTAAATGGAATTGACCTCATATTCTCCCAAAGAGAGCGTGAACTCAGCAAGCTTAAAGAACAAGCTGTAATTGTTCATCAGGTAAATGAAGAAACAAATATGTATTCATTTACTTCATCAATCATGAAGCAATGGGTAATTCAAAAAAATTTGCAGACAGATGAAGAATGGTTAAAACAAAAAGAAAAAGTTTTTATAACTTTGATAAGCCGTCAAGGATTCGATAGCTTCAAAAAAACTATTAAATGGTTATGGGCAAATCCAGAAGAAGTTTCCAAAGCCATAAAAGTAACTTGGTCTATTGTAGCGAAATCAGAACCTTTATGACGGTTACAAGATAAACATGAAAGTACTTGTAGGGTGCGTTATGCTAGCAGCTAACGCACGCCCGCCATATTACCGGATGGTGCGTTACGCTGCGCGGTAACACACCCTACTTGCAAACAAGGAACAAAGTGGCGAATCTTAACAAAAGTTGCTAACAGCCATAATCTGCTCCCAAAATCGTCTTGTTCTCAGGTAACTACAACTAATCAAGAGAATTAACTATTATTTAAATTAGATTTAAACATTAATTAAACGCTTCATAACTATAAATAGTATGTCTTTGTTTTTTACTAGTAGCTGAAGTACTCATTTTATTCTTAAATACAAGGTTAATATGGCTTTTTTCACCATTATGAATCGCGCCTTTACGACTTCAGCAATAACAACATCTATCGCCTTTTTACCCTTATTTACATCAATTGCCCAAGGGCAAACCGTAAACGGTGCTGGAGCAACTTTCCCCCAACCACTGTATGTGAAATATGCTAGTGAAGTGAGAAAAACACATCCAAACTTGAAAGTTAATTATCAAGGGATTGGTAGCAGTGGTGGTATCAGACAAACTATTGCTGGTACTGTGGATTTTGGTGCTAGTGATGCAGCAATGACTGATGCAGAGATGGCTAAGGTGAAGGGAGGTGTAATTCTTGTTCCTACTGCGGGAGGTGCTGTTTCCGTGGTTTATAATCTCCCCGGTGTAAATAATCTCAAACTATCTCGTACCACATTACCAGGTATTTTTTCCGGTCAAATTACTAAGTGGAACGACCCAAAAATTCAAAAAGATAATCCTGGAGCTAAACTACCCAATGCATCTATTAGAACCGTAGTGCGTGCTGATGGTAGCGGTACTAGCTTCATTTTTACTAATCATTTGAGTGTTATCAATCCCTACTTTAAAGGCAGAATTGGTACTAGTAAAAAACCAAAATGGCTAACAAGGAGCCTTAAGGGTAAAGGAAATGCAGGTGTAGCGGCTTTGGTGAAACGCACTGCTGGTTCTATTGGTTATGTTAACTATGAATATGCCACAGTTAATAATCTCAAATCAGCCCAAGTACAGAACAAATCTGGACAATTTGTAGCTCCTTCTTTACAGGCTGCTAATAAGGCTTTATCTAGCGTCAGTTTCCCCACTAATTACCGAGTTTTTGTGGGGGATTCAGCGCAAGGATACCCCATTGTTGGTCTAACGTGGATGTTAGTTTACAAACAATACCCCAGTCCAGCTAAAGCCCAAGCGGTGAAAAAATGGGTGGAGTGGGTTCTGACCAAAGGTCAAAATTATAATGGTCAGCTTAACTACACTAGGATTCCTAGTAGCGTGGCGAATCAGGTAATACAGACAGTTAAAAGCAATGTCAAGTAATTAATTTAGGACTTACGCACTCGCTACGAAAAACCAGGCGTTTGGGATTGCTTCCTTGCGTCGCAATGACTGTGTTTACGTTGTCCTTGCGTAAGTCCTGTAATTTATAAATTTCGTTATTCTCCTCGCCCAGTGGGATAGGGTTTGCCTATCCTACTTTTCTCCATAGTTAACACAGATTTGTATATGACCAAACAGTAATCGGTATCAAGATTAGAATTTAAAATTTAGAATTTGGAATTTAGAAATTTTCCCCCAACTGCATTCTTAATTATTTCTCGATTTATCAATAAGGAAACTGATAACTGATAACTGAAATGACAAATCCATCGAGACAAGTTGCAAATTCTGGAAATATTGATATTACTAATACCAAGGGAATAAATTTCTTTCTAGAAACAGGATTCAATTGGTTAGTTCATGGCTTTGCTTTGTTGACTGTAGCCGTCCTGTTTTGGATGAGTTGGGTCATTTTTCAACAAGCTTATCCATCAATTGCTAAGTTTGGTTTGGGGTTTTTGTGGAGCCAAGAATGGGATGTTGCTGGTGATGTTTTTGGTGCTTTGCCCTATATCTATGGAACCTTAGTCAGTAGTATCCTCGCTTTAATATTGGCAGTACCAATTGGTTTAGCAGTAGCTTTAGTCACTACGGAAGATTTTTTACCAAAATGGGTGCGATCGCCTATTGCTTTGTTAGTGGAATTAATTGCTGCTATTCCCAGTGTAATTATTGGTTTGTGGGGAATTTATATTCTGATCCCGTGGCTAAATCCTTTGCAAGGATGGCTATTTCAACATTTACAAATCATCCCTTTATTCAGTACTGAACCCTTTGGTCAGAGTATGTTAGTTGCAGGGATAGTTTTAGCAATTATGATTTTGCCAACAATGGCTGCAATTAGTCGTGATGTATTGTTAGTAATTCCCCAAGAATTAAGAACTGGCTCTATGGCTTTAGGTTCTACTCGTTGGGAAGCTATTTTTAAAGTTCTCATTCCTGCTGGTGCTTCCGGTATTTTGAGTGCAGCTATGTTGGCTCTAGGTAGAGCTTTAGGGGAAACTATGGCTGTCACAATGGTAATTGGTAACTCTTCTGTGATTAGTATTTCCCTACTTGAAGCTGGTTATTCAATTCCAGCAGTATTAGCTAATGAATTTCCAGAAGCAGATAGTATATTACACATTGGTTCTTTAACTTATTTAGGGCTAATTTTGTTTGCTTTAACCCTGGCAGTAAATATTGGTGCAGTGCTAATTATACAGTTAATTCGTGGCGAACAACAATCATGAAAATAGAGCATTCATACGTTTGATTATAGCTATTCAAGATAAAAATACCAAGCTCAAAGTAAAAATAATGCATCTCGATCAAATATGACCAAACATGGTAAACACAATCCGGGAAATAAATCTGAAGATTTGGCAATAGAATTACTGCAACCTTTGTCGGGAAGGCGGTTAATATTTAATTATAGTATGACCGCGATCGCTTTTATTTTATCCCTAGTGGCATTAGTTCCATTACTGTCAATAGTTTGGGAAATTTTAACTAGAGGATTATCTGGAATTAAACTAGAAATGTTTTGGTTACCAGTCATTGATGATGGCTTTGCCAATGCAATTTTAGGTACTATCAAAATGGTGGCGATCGCTTCAGCTATTAGTATTCCTGTGGGGGTAATGACGGGAATATTTTTAGCGGAATTTAGTCAAGGTTCTCACATTGCAAAATTTGTTCGTTTTATTAACACTATTTTGACTGGTGTGCCGTCAATTGTAGTGGGTATTTTTGTTTATGGTATTATTGTGATCACCTTTAAACAATTTAGTGCTTTTGCAGGTGGCTTTGCTTTAGCAGTAATTATGTTACCTGTAATTGTGCTGGCAACAGAAGAAGCATTAAAACTGATTCCCAATTCCCTCCGTTTGGCATCTGCTTCTTTAGGTGGTACGCGATTACAAACCACATTTTGCATTGTTTTAACTGCGGCATTACCCGGAATTACCACAGGTATTTTACTAGCGATCGCTCGCGCTGCTGGAGAGACAGCACCACTAATTTTCACGGCTCTATTTAGCTTAAATTGGTCAGATGGATTATTAAGTCCCACTGCATCTATGTCCGTATTAATTTTCAATCTTTACAATGAGCCATCCCCAGAAAAAACGGCATTGGTTTGGACTGCTGCCATAGTTTTACTCTGTTTAGTTTTGTTTACGAGTTTACTCTCTCGTACTCTTATTAGTAAACGTAAATAACCATTCTCATACAATTTTTGATTTCACTTAGCTCCATGCACAAACAACCAATCACTATGAGTCAATTAAGTACAGCTATTAAAGTTAGTAATCTAAATTTTTACTATGGTAAAAATAAAGCATTAGCAGGGGTGTCAATGGACATCTACAAAAATAAAATTACAGCTATTATTGGTCCTAGTGGCTGCGGTAAATCAACTTTTATTAAATCCCTCAATCGGATTAGTGAATTGGAAACAGAAGTCAAAATAGAAGGAAAAGTTGAATTTTTTGGTCAGAATATATACGAACGCCGAGTTAATTTAAACCGGTTGCGCCGCAAAATTGGTATGGTATTTCAAAAGCCAAATTTATTCCCCATGAGCATTTATGATAATGTTGCCTATGGGGTAAGAATTGCTGGATGGCGACCGAGGACAGAAATTGATGAAATTGTCGAATCTGCCATCAAAAATGCGGCTCTTTGGAATGAAGTGAAAGATAAGTTACATACATCTGCCTTGGGACTTTCTGGAGGACAACAACAACGGCTTTGTATTGCTCGTGCTTTAGCAGTTAAGCCTAAGGTACTGTTAATGGATGAGCCATGTTCTGCCCTTGACCCCATTGCTACTACTAAAATTGAGCAACTAATTCATACTCTGCAGAATAATTTAACCATTGCGATTGTTACTCACAATATGCAACAAGCTGCCCGTGTTTCTGACTTCACTGCTTTCTTTAATACTGATGAAAGTCGAGTTGGTCAAATGGTGGAGTTTGGAGCTACCACCCAAATATTTAGTAAAGCTTTGGATGAACGCACCCGCGACTATATCTCTGGACGTTTTGGGTAATTAATTACTCAATTTTTAATTCTAATATATTTCTCATTTCCCTCTAGATAATATTGACTATAGGGCAGAAAATGACTTTATTTAATTTAAATATTAAATAAATATTATTGTTTAATAATATCACTGAATACGTGCTAATCACAATATCCTAATAAAACAAAATATTAATCATAAAATATAGTTTACTTAACCTGATATTTACTTATATATGCGATTTTAGATAGGTCAAAATAATTGGTAATTGATAATTGATAATTCATAATTAAGTACACAGGGATAAATCCGGGGGCTGTTCCCGCGCAAAGTTTAAAATTTATCCGAACACAGATTACACAGATTCCACTGTCCGTGTAATCCAAAAATCCTTGATCCATAAATAAATTTAGGGGCTAATGTACTATTAATTATGAATTATGAATTAATAATTATGAATTAATTGGTCAGAGGTGTATTTTCTCTTGAAATTTATATATTTAGCATTCTTATTCTGACTGAGTAGAAAGAATGCTAATGGCTGCTGCAATTAATGAAAAAACACAGCTAAACAACTCAACAATGTGCAAGGAAATTTGTTTCCATGAAAAATAGTAAGTTAACAGGATTTGCATCATTACCTGCGGACACATTTGCAGAAGGACTCCAATCTGGTAGAGATAGGGGCAATGGTGAACCCATTTCTGCTAATGGACGTACTGGTCCTTTTGAAGGACAACCTGTACAGGGTTTTAGTGGAGTCCAGTTTGCTCCTGGTGTAGATGGCTCTTTCTGGTTTCTTTCCGATAATGGCTTTGGTTCTCAAACAAATAGTGCAGATTACTTACTGCGTTTGTATCAAACAAAGCCTAACTTTCAGACAGAGGCAGGAGGGGATGGAACCGTTGAAGTTGAAGGTTTTATCCAATTATCTGACCCCGATAACCAGATACCCTTCGATATTGTTAATGAAGGTACCACTGAGCGTTTGCTGACGGGTGCAGATTTTGATATTGAGTCCTTTGTGATTGATGCTCAAGGAGATATCTGGATTGGAGATGAGTTTGGACCATTTTTACTACATTTTGACTCCACGGGTAAACTCCTGGAAGCTCCTATTTCCACCCCTAATATCCCTAATTTAAATACTTTAGATGGGCAAGACCCCATTGTCATCGGTCATCGGGGTGCTAGTGGAAAACGTCCAGAGCATACCCTAGAGGCTTATAAGTTAGCAATTGAACAGGGTGCAGATTTTATTGAGCCTGATTTGGTTGCAACTAAAGATGGTATTTTAGTCGCTCGCCATGAAAATGAAATTTCCGTTACTACCGATGTTGCAGAACGCCCGGAATTTAGCGATCGCAAAACCACTAAAATTATTGATAATAAGGAAGTTACTGGCTGGTTTACTGAAGATTTTACCCTGGAGGAGTTAAAAACCCTCAATGCTAGGGAGCGTTTACCAGAGTTACGGGGAACTGAGTTTGATGGTGATGGGTTAAAAATTCCGACTCTGACTGAGATTATTGATTTAGTCAAACAGGTAGAAGCGGAAACAGGACAGCAAATTGGTATCTATCCCGAAACTAAGCATCCCACTTACTTTGCTAGTGAAGGTACTAGGTTAGATGGTGAAAAAATTAATATCAATTTAGGTGAGACATTAATTGATACCCTAGTTGAGTCAGACTTTACCGATCCAGATCGCATTTATATTCAATCCTTTGAGGTTGGTAATCTCAAAGAACTTAATGATACCATCATGCCTGATGCAGGGGTAGATATTCCCCTAATCCAATTAATTGGTGGTAGTGGTGCCCCTTATGATTTTATTGCTACTGGTGATAGTCGTACATATACTGAGTTAGCTACCCCAGAAGGATTGACAGAAATCGCCACCTATGCAGATGGCATTGGTCCTTCTAAACGACGGATTCTTCCTGTCGCAACTGTAGATGAGAATGGCAACGGCAATCCTGATGACATCAATGGTGATGGTAAAATTAGTGATGCTGACAGATTTGTCGGCGAACCAACTACACTGATTGCAGATGCCCATGCAGCTGGACTGATTGTTCATGCTTATACCCTGCGTAGCGATGATTTTTATCTATCTCCCAGCTACAACGGAGATCCCAACCAGGAATACGAACAACTAGTTCAGTTGGGTGTAGATGGATTTTTTACCGACTTTCCCTTAGATGGGATTCAAGTTGTTGATGCTATTGTCGCACCAGAAGTACAATCCCCCCAAAATCCCGACCTTAAATTCAATAGCCTTAATGGCGATGCACCCTTAGTTCTTGCACATCGCGGAGCTAGTGGGGAATTACCAGAGCATACCTTAGAAGCATATCAAAGAGCGATCGCTCAAGGTGCAGATTTCGTTGAGCCTGATTTGGTAATTACCAAGGATGGGGTATTAATTGCTCGTCACGAGCCATTGTTAGATGACACCACCAATGTCGCAGAGGTATTTGGGCCAGAGCGTAAATCTACCAAGATGCTTGATGGTGAAGAAACTACTGGTTACTTTGCAGAGGATTTTACCTTAGCAGAAATCAAGCAATTACGCGCCGTTCAATCCCGTGACTACCGCAATGGTGAGTTCGACGGACAATTTGAAATTCCTACCTTTAAGGAAATTATTCAACTGGTACAGCAGGTAGAAGCCGAAACTGGTCAAAAAATAGGTATTTATCCAGAAACTAAACATCCTACCTTCTTTGATGAACAAGGTTTATCCTTAGAAGAACCCCTAGTTAATACCTTGGTAGAGACTGGTTTTACCGATCCTCAACGCATCTTTATCCAGTCCTTTGAATTTGCCAACCTAATTGATTTACAGAATAATCTCCTACCTGCTGCGGGTTTAGAAGATTTACCCCTAGTCCAACTATATGGAGATGTGGAGGACGATTTCATCAATGAAGGTGGTGGAGGTTTCTCCGTTCCCTATGATATTGTTGCTAACTTCAGCAAACCTGACTTTGATGCCGATGCAGCTCGTGCAATCTATGGCGATTTAGTTGACATTGTGCCAGATTTTGGTGCTGATGTTACAGGTGATGGTATCCCCGACACCACATATCAGGATTTAGCTACCCAGGAAGTCTTTGATTATCTTGGTAAAGCCTACGCGGAAGGTGTGGGTCCCTGGAAAAATAGCTTTGTGCTGCGAGAATCATTAGATACCCCTGGGGATGGTAACGGTGATGGTGAAGCAGAAATCAGCACCCAACTTACCGGAGAAATTCGTCCTTACGTAGAATGGGCCCATGATGCGGGGATGCAGATACATCCTTATACCCTACGGAATGAAGAACGGTTCCTAACCTTAAACCCTGATGGCACACCCCAAACACCAGAGGAAGAATTCAATCAACTAATTGAGTTGGGTGTGGATGGCTTCTTCACAGATTTCCCTGAGACTGGACGTATCGTAGTTGACCAAAATACTTTTCTACCTAATATTGCCAGATCCCGTGGGTTTGAGGGAATGGCATTTAGTCCCGATCGCACCACGGCTTATCCTTTATTAGAGGGTGCTGTAGTGGGAGATCCTGACAACGCTCTGCGGATTTATGAGTTTGATTTAATCGCAGGAGAATATGTTGCTTTAGTCGGCTATTACCAAACAGAGGTTGATGGTCATCCCATTGGTGATTTTACCCCCATTAATGATACTGAGTTCCTGGTAATTGAAAGGGATGGAAAGCAAGGGGAAGCAGCCGAATTCAAGAAAATCTTCAAGATTGATATCTCTGAAGTGGATGAGAACGGCTTTGTTGCCAAAGAGGAAATAGTTGATTTATTGAACATTGACGATCCCAACGACTTGAATGGTGATGGGGAAACTACCTTTAAATTCCCATTTGTCACCATTGAAGATGTGTTAGTCATCGATGAAGATACCATCCTAGTTGCCAATGATAACAATTATCCCTTCTCCCTAGGTAGGGGACCAGATATTGATAATAACGAAGCAATCCTCATCGAGTTAGCAGAACCCCTGAATCTAGACCCCCGCTTGGGTATCGCAGGTCAACCACAACCCGTAGAAGAAGAACCAGGTAAACTAGTACCTGGAAGTGAGGATGACGACTTACTGATTGCAGGTATTGACTTTAACGGTGTCGGTGATAATATCTCCACTGGTGATGGTAATGATGAAATTGACTTGGCTTTCAGTGGTGTAGCTAAGAATAACCGCGTCAACGCTGGTGATGGGGATGATGTTATCTATGTTAGTAAAAGCGATCGCGTTTTTGGTGGCGATGGTGATGATGTGTTCGATGCTACCGATAGCATGGGTGGTAATCGGATGTCTGGTGGTGACGGCGATGATACATTCTTCCTTGGTAGTAATGATAGAGCTTTGGGTGGTGCTGGTGAAGACAAGCTCTTCGTCCAGTCTGGTGGTGATAATCTAATTGCTGGTGGTGTTGGCGCTGACCAATTCTGGATTGTTAGTGCAGAAATTCCTCAAGCAACTAACACCATTGTTGACTTTGAAATTGATACTGATGTGATTGGTATCCTTGGTGCTGCTAGTCTGGGTATTTCCCAGGAAACTTTGACCTTGAATGAGGTGGATGGTAATACTGAAATAGCTTTTGGAGAGCAGACTTTAGCTATCTTTAACGGTGTAACAGGCTTAGATTTCACTAGCTTTGTCTTTGCCTAATTTTGACCGAACAAGGCAAAAGTAAAAAGTAAAAAGGTAAAAGTAAAGAAAAAGAAAAATGGTCACCAAGCCCCTAAATTTATTTATGGAACGAAGTAAAAACATTTGTTTCGATACAGGTAGTGCAAGAAACAATACGTCCGTAATCTTATCCCCTCAATTTATTTATTTATGGGG
>JASJDS010000215.1 GCA_030065055.1 Calothrix sp. MO_192.B10 | reverse complement strand
CCATCCATCTTGAAACCTGGAGTTTTCATGTAGGTTGGGTTGAAGCATGAAACCCAACGGCAGCAATACTTTCGTTGGGTTACGCTATCGCTAACCCAACCTACAAAAATTACGAATCTCAAGGTGGTTTTGGTTTAAACAACAATTCTACAGATATCATCATCTAAAAAAATTCCAGTAAGTTAGACAAGAATGTTTTCCACTATCTAATAATAATATCTTCACTAGAAATTAACATACCCTTAAATTAAGGTTTAAATCTGTAGTGTATTGTTTCCAGACAAATGAAATTATCCTCAAAGCATCTAAACAATGATTAAATTTATCAATTGATGTCAGGTTCACTTATTGCTTGACTAAAACAGATTTTGATTAACCAAAACTCTGTTGTATTTTGGGGGATTTCTTATATGTTTAGTTGCCCATCCTAAATTTTGCAGCAGAAGAAATATTATGAGTTATCGCATCTCCAGACGTTCATTTCTTGCCCTTAGTGCTGCCAGTGCTGGAGCAGTAGCAGGTAGTCAGTGGTTGGATCTAGATTTAGTTCAGGCAAATGACAGTTTATCCTCTGGCTACCCGGTTCAGGTAGGGGATGTTACCTCAAATCGAGCTATTATCTGGACACGCAGCGATCGCAAATCAAATCTGATTGTACAGGTTTCCACTTCACACCGTTTTCGTCCCCGACGCACTCGCACCATTGCTGGAGGGGATCTAAGTGCAGTTACTGACTTTACTAGTCAGGTGGATGTGAAGGGTTTGCAGCCAGGAAGAACCTACTATTATCGGGTAGGTTACACGGATGGAGGATTATACAACGCCAAGTTTTCAGGTAAAGGTCGTTTTCAAACTGCACAAGCACCATTTCAAAGTAGAACAGTTAGGTTTGCTTGGGTAGCTGACTTAGCAGGACAAGGTTGGGGTCGTAACCCTGAATTGAAAATCAAATCTTTTGATGGTGAGATAATTCAGGGGGGATACGTTGTCTTCGATGTTATCCGTAAGTTTAAGCCTGATTTTGCAGTATTTCAGGGTGACATGATTTATGCAGATAATCCCATACCAGCTACCAAGGAAATTCCATCTGAAATTGGTGGTGGTATGTGGACAAATGTACCTAAGGATTTTGTGGCGATCACCCTAGATGAATTTCGAGCCAACTGGAAATACAACTTAGGGGATGAAAAGTTCCAGCGTTTCCTTGCCGAAACCCCCATTTATGTAGAGTGGGATGACCATGAGGTAACTAATAACTGGTATCCAGGGGAGATTCTGCCCAGTGGCGATCCTTACAATGGTATCTCCGTTGATATCCTAGCAGAACGGGCTGCACAAGCACTGTTTGAATATAATCCCATCCGTGGAGAAGAACTTTTCCGTAGTTTCCGACACGGTAAGCATCTGGAAATATTCTTACTCGATGAGCGCTCTTTCAGAGGACCAAACCCACAAAATAGCGATCGCAATGGCATTGAAATGTTGGGACAAAAGCAGTTCCAGTGGCTCAAACAAGCTCTGAGGAAGTCCCAGGCTACCTGGAAAGTCATTGCTACCCACGATCCCTTTACCATTGTCACTGGGGGAGAAACTGACCGGGATGCATGGGGTCAAAACGATCCAGCAGTATTAGGTCGTGAATTACAACTGCGGGATCTGTTGCAGTTTATTAAGAACCAGGGTATCAAGAATGTGGTTTCCATTACTGCCGACGTTCATTTTGCAGCGGCAATTCAAACCGATCCAGACAGAGCTATTTTCAAAGATTTTAATCCGTTTTGGGAATTTGTGATTGGTCCGATTAACTCTGGTGCCTTTGGTCCAGGAAATCTCGATCCTAGCTTTGGTCCGGAGTATAAGTTTGTACGGGGACCGGAAACTCTCAATTTGCCCGTCAACTTGCCACCATCTAAGACTGATTTGCAGTTCTTTGGATTGGCAGAGGTGGATGGCAGAACAGCTGACCTGACGGTTCAAATCCGGGATATTACGGGTAAATTGGTGTATGAAAAAGTGCTGCAACCTGAATGAATGTTTGTTTTTCCTTCTGGTTATGTCGGCTTTACCCCCAGCTGCTACCAAAACCCCAATTCAGCTTGGGGAGCAATGCGAACTAACCCTTGCTCTTCTTCTACAACAATGTTAGCTAGTTCAAATTGCTCAATTACCCAGGCATTAGTCGTCAGATGCTTGCTAATACTGGCTACGCGATACTCACTTGTCTGTGAACTCAAGGCTAAGGGTAAAAGTAACTGATCTCCTAGGAATGGATCTACTGGTACAGCTTGAGCGTGAAAATCCATTAGTTCCTGAACAGCAGTTTCTGCCACCCGTTCAGCCGGTACTCCCCGACGGCCTAAAGCACTGAATCCAGCGCGACTGTGTTCGTATTCAGCCGTAAGAAAGATACCTGCTCCTGGTGCTACTCCTCGCTCCCGTACTGGCTTTATCTGGGCTGGGAGATGAGCCTGTTGCAACAGGTTTTCTGCACGGTTAGCCATGCGTTGGGGAATATGGGAGGGCAATTCTGTCACCACTGCCAAACCCCGTACCTGCCGTAAAGCTCCCCGCTCTAGTAATTGCAAACTACCCAGAGGTTGTTTATTGCCAGTTACCCGCAATTTCACCTCACCTCCGCCTTGGGGATACCAACCCCAAGCATTTAGCTTCACTTCAGCTTGCACCCCTAGCTGTCTGAGAATAGGCAAATACACTTCTTCAACATAAGTAACAGGAGGACTCCAAGCAACATGAGTTCCCCCTTTAAGTATGACTTGGGAGTTGCCATTGGCTAGGGCTAAGGGAATTAGAATGGTTTGCAAAATCAGCGTTACAGCTCCTGCTGAACCTCCTTCCCTCGCTTCGGTAACATCAAAAGTGTATTGTCCAGCTTGAGGGGCACAAGTGGGTATAAATTCTAGGGTCATTGAACCCAATGTATCTCCCCTTACCTGGGCTTGGCAAAGAGTAGCTGCTGCCCTTACCGAGGTTAAATGTTGCGCCGCTAGTCCTGGTTTGCGGCGGTTGGCGCGAATGCAATAGATACGGACTGGTTGACCTGTAATAGTAGCTAAACTAAGGCTGGTACGCAGAATTTGACCGCCACCTTCACCCCATGAACCATCAATGTTAATCATAAGAAATCAAATATTGGTAAAGAATGAGAAGAGAAAAACTAATACCAATTTGAAAAAACAATGCCACATATGATTACGATTGGATATATTGCAAACATTATTTTTAGTAACTATAAACCACATCTATAGCACTACGTGCTAGGGAACAGGGAACTCTTAACAGGGAACAGCAGGCTGTCAAAAGGTTTCAGGATTTAGAAATGTCCTAACCGCGGAGGCGTAGTGCTATACTTTGAAACCCATAGTTTTTGCTTACGAATATTCAATTAGATGAGGTGGGCACAGCATCAGTCAGCTTACAACCTATGGAAGAATATTGTGGGTGCCGTGTCCCTACAGAATAATTGATTTTTTGGTATTCCCCTTGAACGGAAAACTCTCTATCCTCTGCGTTCTCTGCGCCTCTGCAGTTTATTAAATCCGTATTCTTTAACTAACAACTTGCAGCAACTCCCATAACAGGAGGCAGAGCCTCCTTGACCCTCGTTACCAGACTCAGCCTGATAACTAGAATATAGAGCCTCTGGCTCTGCTTGAGAATGGTGCAAGTTATGAGTTAAAGAGCAGTTTAGATACAGTCATTAGTTAACCTGAAAATGATTTTTGCAAGGCAAAAAACTCATAACCATACCAATCATGATATTCCCTGTACATTTCAATCTCAAGCTGCTCGTTTTTGATAATAGCTAATATCTCTGAATTATTATTATATTTCTCACAAAGATAATTGATATTTGCTTGCAACGGTAGATAATAGTTCCACCATGCTTTCGCTGGAAGAGTGAAATGTCCAATTAATTCATATCCACAGCTAGGAATGAGAATTAAAACCTCCTCCAATGTTCTCATTTCTGGATAATTTTCTTGCCAAAAAGTTTGAATGGTTTTTGGTGGCTGAGACTGCAACCAAACTAGTTCACTCACAACCAAATAACCACCTGGTTTGATCAAAGAATGCCATTGCTTTAAACCTTGTTCCAAGCCAATAATATACATCGATCCTTCAGCCCATAGCAAATCAAATGTTGCTTCAGGAAAAGATAGATCGAACATTGATTGATTTAAGCAGGTAATTTGATTGAGAAAATCCAGTTCAATTGCTTGAGATTGCAGACGATCTAAAAATGGCTGATGGGTATCGATCGCTGTAATATGACCATCAGTTAACCTTGCTAATTCTAAGGTTTGTGCCCCTGGGCCACAGCCAATGTCTAGAATGTTCGGCTGGTATAGCTGAGGAAGCATCTGAAATGCTTGCCGAGTGTATTCATCTCCACCAGGACTTTCCTTGGGAATATCTTGGTGAATTTCAAAGAAAACTTCCATCACTTCAATTTAGAGTTCGTAGTTAATTTATAATTTAACAAAAATCAGCGATCGCACTTCAATATTTGAAATAATTATCTTTATAAACTCATTGTAGACTTAAGGTGAAATTTAAACTCGTGAATTTATAATTTAGCAACAAATAATAGATTAATACAATGCTTTATTAGTGCCTAAATATGGTACAATCCCAGTACGAATGGCTTGTCATTAACTGCCAATTTTACCAATTAAAATACATTTGTACAACTAAAAAAATGAAAAATAAAATATTTTTACAACGCATTCCCGAACGAATTTATACAGAAGCCGTAAATTTATTAAGAGATGAATACCGTTTTTTGAATGGCATTGAAAATGGTGGTAGAATGCGATTAGCCAATTATTTTGTCGGTATTTCGCAGCCGTTGGCAGATGAATTTATTGCTTTTATTAATAATGTGGTAGCACAAATAAAAAATCATGATTTACCTGGAATAGCTTTGCCTGAAGGTTTTGGTAGTCAAGCTGAAAATTTAACCGATTTTGAAAAAACGAATAGATTTTCATTTGGTAGTTTTGATATGGCGGTAACGGAAGATAGTTTGCAAAATATTGAGTTTCAAGCTATAGCAACTTATCCATTTACAGCTGCAAAAATAAATCAATTTATTAAAAACAAACTTAATCTACCGAATGCTTACATTTTTGCAAATGATAAAAAGGCAACTTGGGATAATTTGATTAGCATTTATCAAACTATTCTGGGTGGAAAAGATAAAATGCCTATCGTCTTAATCGATAGAAATGTCAAAAAACAAAAGACCAATTTTGAATTTTATGCCATACAAAAAGATTTGGGTATCCCTGTAACAATCGTTGATATTGAAGATATTTTTGAAAAAGATGAAATGCTATTTTATAAAATAGCAACCAACAAAAAACAAAAAATAGAACGCCTTTACAATCGGGTTTTACCTTCCGAAGCCATTTATGAAGACCATTATCCGACGGCTTCAACATGGAGATTTAGGTACGATAAACCCTATAAAAATTTAAAATTTATTAATCATCCTCGGAAGCTATTTGAAGTATCCAAACGCTTATTGCCTTACCTACATCACCCGTTTAATCCCCCTGCTTTCGAGTTGAAAAATACAGTATCAGAGTTCTTGAATGGCAGCCTTTCTTATGTTGATTATGTTTGGAAACACAAAGAAGGTGCGGCAGGTTTTAACCTTATTTTATCGCCTACCGAAGCTATTTTGAAGGAATTGATAGCAGAAAATAAGCTGTCCGATTATGTGGTACAACGCAAGGTAAATTACAAAATATTTCAAACCGATGATGGGTTAGAGAAAATCGTGGAGTTGCGATTTATGACCGCATATACAACGGAAGCTACGAATATTATACCGATGGCAAGAATTGGCCATTGTGTCAAACAGGAAAATGGTTCGATGGCTTATAAAATTCATTTTGGTGATAATAATCGATTGGGTTATGGCTTTGCTCCTGTGATGATTTTTTCAGAGTATAATTGAATTTTTCTCGCCGACTTACTTAATTTATTCGGATTTCTCAACAATCAAATCCTTAAGTTTTGTACGACCAATCTCTGATATTTGCAAGTTCTGCAAAGGAACTGACCTCTGGTTCCATTGCTGCCAGCTTGTTTGAATCAAAGGTACTGCACTTTTGGTAATGAATAAAGCAATGAGTATGCTTACCACACCATCCAGCCAGAAACATTGGAAAACATAAACAGCGATCGCACTTATAATAACACCTACGGAGCTTGCCAAGTCTGCCAGCATATGGAGAAAAGCACCACGGACATTTAAGTTATCCTGAATGTCTCTATGGAGAAGCCAAGCACCGACCAAATTAATCACTAATCCAATGATTGCGGTAACGAGCATCGGGCCACTGAGGATTTGTTCAGGTGGTTGAATCAGGTGTGTAATTGCTTCCCAGGCAATTAATCCCGCCATCAGCACAAGTCCTAATCCATTAAAAAGGGCAGCCATCACATCGAACCGAGGATTCCCTGGTAGTTTGCTCCTGATGGTTAAACGGGCTAGCCAACTGGCACTCAAAGCCAACATAATTGCCCCTCCATCCGCGAGCATATGCCAAGCATCGGAGCGTAGAGCCAAGCTATGACTGAGATTACCCGCTAACCACTCTAAAATGGCAAAAACGAGGATTGCTACCAGGATGATACTCAAATTAAAACGCTGTTTAGCTCCGATGAACGGTTGCCAGGTACAGTTAGGGGAATCGCAAGAATGCCACAAATAAGCCATTTAGATAATCCTTATATAGTTTTCTACAAATTTGCGTCAGTCTAGCAGAAATCTGTTGTAGACCGACATTTTTATACTAAATTTTGAGGTATAGCGGTTTTCACGCTTTGTGCAATAAGGATCTGAACCTCACCTCCTTCCCCTCTCCTTAGTAACTAAGGTGTACACAGAAGTCTTAAAACTCTACCTGGAAATGAGTTTTAAACTATTACAGCAGTTTTCATGTATTTAGACCACACTCTGATATTTGTATTTCTTTCTTATCTTTGCGTCTTTGCGTCTTTGCGTGAGATATGAAAATGTGGTTCATTTACCCGAAAATCGCTGTAAGTAAATTTCTCAAAGCCCGTCATTGCGAGGAGGAACGACGTTCGCGGAGCGTGTCCGAAGGACTCAGCAATCCCAAAATTTTGCGATTACTTCGCTTCGCTCGTAATGACGATTTAACAGGTTTGAAATCCCTGAAACCTATGTGGAGAGTACTTGTGTGTACACGGTAGCTCCTTAGTAAGGAGAGGGGTGCTGAAGGCGGGGTGAGGTTGAATTGTGTACTACTCTACACCAAAGCCGCTACGTCATGAGGTAAACACGTAGTTCATGGGTAAGTCCTGAACTAGATTATACCTCAAAAGCAAATCTATGGAAGGACGATGTTAAACCAGAACTCAAAATTATCCAGAAGACCGAGGAAATCTTCAAATGCATTTAAATCTCCACTGTAGGTGAAATTTACATACTGCGAATCCCCATCATCTCCAACCTTTGGCTCAGAGGTATCTCCCATGGTAGTACATACATATTTTTGACCTCCATCCCTTGAGGTTTGTGCAGGAGAGCACATAAGCTGTTGGACAGCTTTATTTGCCGCAGATGTAGGATTCAGCGGTGGAATCTGCTTACTACCAAAGATAAGGCTATCGAATTCTGGACGATTAATGATAATCGTCGTGGTTGGATCAACTTCTAGCTTATCTTTGTAATTGAGTACCCCATTTTCAACAGAGAGCAAATATTCCTCATTGACATCGGGGAAGATAATGTTGAAGGTATATCCTTCTAGATTCTCCTCTTCCTTCTTTGCTGCTTCGGGACCATTTAGGCGTATAGACATATAGTCAAAGAGCATCTCTGATGTCATGGCGTGGAGGTTATCAAGATTGGGTGCCTGAGGAGCATTGATATTATCTAGTACCCCAATCCTTAATTCTTGAGCGCCAGTGAGGAAGAAATTACGCCAAGGACCAGATTCTGACATGTAGCCGAGTTGTTCTAAAGCGTCAGCTTCTAAGCGTTGAGCGGCTTGACAATAGGCAGGGCTAGAGTTAAAAGGGGGATCAATGCCTTTGCAGTATCCAAATACCACATCACTCATGACCTTGGCTACCCAGCGATAAGTATCAATACCTTGATCCTTATCTGTATCTGTTTCAGTTTTAACGTTGTTAAATTCCTCTTGGGCTTTTGTAATCGCTATCTCAGGTCCGCCCATGTAATCAATATACTTGTAACCCGACTTTTCAGGGGGCAACATGTAAAGGTTAGCAGGGTTACCGTCAAACCAGCCTAAATACCTTTGATAAACTGCTTTCACATTATGGTTGAGAGTACCATAATAACCACGGTTGTACCACTCTTTTGCCAGGGAGTCAGGTAATTGTAACTCTTCAGCAATTTCGAGCATGGTTTGCCCTTCGTTGGCTAGACGCAGAGTTTGGTCATGAATGTACTTATAAAGGTCTCGTTGCTTTTTCAAGTACTCGACAACTTCATTCTTATCTTCTGTATCTGGATTATCCCAAGTTGGCCAGTGGTGACTCGCAAAGACTACTTCTACATTGTCTCCGAATAGTTCGATGGTTTCGCTCAAATATTTTGACCAACCAAGGGGATCCCGCACTTTAGCTCCTCGCAAAGTGTAGAGGTTGTGCATAGTATGGGTAGCATCCTCAGAAGCACAAAGAGCATGGTACTCAGGGAAGTAGAACATCATTTCTGCTGGGGCTTCAGAACCAGGTACATTTTGAAAAATGATGTCTACACCGTCTACTGTAACTTTTTCCCCAGTCGTATCAATGATGTCTGTGGGGGCAATCAGGGATGATGTACCTGCGGAAGTGGTTTTACCCAATCCTCCGTCTACCTGTCCTTTTTTATCTTTAAGAATCAAGTTGCCGTACATATAACTAGCACGACGAGTCATCACGTTACCAGCCAGAACATTTTCACTGATTGCTTCTTCAAAGAATCCCTCAGGAGCATAGACGGGAACTCCTCCAGGATTACTCTCAGACTTGACATCTGCTGCATCGATAATTCCCTCAACCCCAGCATAGTGATCGACGTGGCTGTGGGTATAGATAACAGCACTAACGGGGAAGAATTCCTTTATTTGCTCTATTTCGTCTTTGTCTAAATCTGGATCATAAGTAAAATCTAGAAAATCTAGATCTTTATGCTTGGGTAAGACCATTGAAGTTGTATTTACCCCAGCCTCTTTACCAATGTTCCTGTTAGCCAAAAGTAATGCTGCTTCGGCTGTTTCATTGGAAGTTAGGGGGTCAATAAGAATCCAGCCATTGTCTCCTTCAACTAGGGTCATCTCCGCTAAGTCATAACCCCGTAGTTGATAGATACCTGGCTTCACTTCATACAGCCCATGTTGCATATTGAGCTGAGAGATGCGCCACAGGCTGGGATTCACTGAAGCTGGAGCTAGGGGAAGCTGGTCTTGTTTTTCTTCTCCTGTGGGAATTTCTGCTACTGTCCCGTCTTTATCGAGAAGAAATTGATATTGTTCTAGATTCCAAATGCTGCCATCTTCAGGAATTTTCCATGTATCTGGGAGTTTATCTATGAATCCTCTAGTTGCAAAATCGAAATCATCTGTATTCTCAAAGGGCAGATCCAGTGAAACAGCTCCGTTCACCTCTGTAGTTAGCTCCGTAGCATCTTTACGTAAAACTTCTGGAGGTAAAACTTGTGCAAAAGCGATCTGGTTAGTCCACGGAACAAAACCTACTAGGGCAAAGGTGACAGCTAGGATAATCGCGGTCACTGCATTGAACAGTGTTTTCCCCATGCTGGCAGTCCACTGAATGCCTGGGGGGTATTTGAAATTCATAAGCTATGTTTTTGGTTTGCGTAATAATCCCAATTCACAATCACACTACAAGCTTTCCCCCTCAGTAATTTACCTGTCAGGGGGTTTAACTATGGCAATCATAAATTGGAGTATTTTAAATAACCATAGAGATAATCTCATACTTGAACGAAAAAAAGAGAATATATTTCAATAATTAATCATTCTTTTTGTAGGAATTTTTGGCTCAAAATGATGTTGTAAACTTCCAAAAAATAAAATATACAATTGTTAATAATAATAATGGTTATTATTATCAGGAACTTCCAATAAAAAAAAATCCCAAAATATCTTGTAGTGCGGGCATCTTGCCCGCTAATCATAAAGAACGGCAAGGATGCCCATCCCACGATCAAAGGATAATTTATTATTTGGAAGTCCCTAATGGGGAACTCTTAAAAGGATTAATTGCTGTGGAAAGACAATATATTTAAATAATTAATCATTCTTTTTTTAGGTATTTTTGGCTCAAAATTATGTTGATTATCATATCTAAGTTAATTTAGCAATCATCAATAAGAATTAAATTAGCGTTGCATCATTGCGGGATGATATGGGTTTTTCTCCTAAATTTTCAAAGTAATTTAATCAAAGTGAGGAACTGCGATACTAACCCGACTTATTTCATGCACCTACACCCTGGAAGGGTGAGGCTATATGAACAAAGCCTGCCGGGAGCAGGCTAGTAAATGCTAATTTATCGTGTTGTTGATCAGGACTTACGCAACTGGCATATTTTCTGTAGGGGAGGCAAAATGCGGTGTAGATTTTCTGACCGCATTATTGCCGTTGCGTGAGGTGCGCGAAAATATTTGAACGTAGCAATAAGACTTATAACGTCACGCACCAACCACCGATTGTGACAATTGCGTAAGTCCTGTTGATAAAAAAATATGTTTATTGCAGGTGTTTGTAGTGTTTGTAGGGTGCGTATAGCCCTCCGGGCATGGCTACGCTAAAGCGTAAGCGCGTAACGCACCATTCATCTCGACTTTGGTGCGTTGCGCTGCGCGACAACACAACGCCAGTCGCCTTATGTCGGGAAACCCGCCAACAGCGCTGGCTCCCCTACGTATATTTCAAAAATCAATTAGGATTCCTATATGTGTTCAATAATGATTTATAAGTTGATATAAACCACATCTACTTTGAAACCCATAGTTTTTGCTTACGAATATTCAATCGGTTGAGGTGGGCACGGCATCAGTCAGCTTACAACCTATAGAAGAATATTGTAGGTGCCGTGCCCCGTAAGGATAATTGATTTTTTGGT
>JASJDS010000214.1 GCA_030065055.1 Calothrix sp. MO_192.B10 | reverse complement strand
TGTTACTCACCCGTCCGCCACTAACTCCGAAGAGTCCGTTCGACTTGCATGTGTTAAGCATACCGCCAGCGTTCATCCTGAGCCAGGATCAAACTCTCCGTTTTGTTTCAGATAAGTTTGCTTTTAGCTCTTAATCTTTAGGTCAATCACAAAAAAATTTGTAATTGACTTTGTTCCATTCTTTACAACCGCTTGTCAAGTGTTGTATACTGGCTTCAAACTATATTATTTTCAAGGTTCGGTGTCCCTCCGAGCTCGCTTCGTTTGCGTTTCTCTCTCAGGCACTTAATCAATATAGCTAACCTCTTTAGTCTTGTCAACTACTTTTTAGAAAAAAATTTCCTTGTCTTGTTTTTCAACGCTGCAAACCTTTATCTGGCAAGGGTTTCATTCCAATATTTTTTTAGTTTTTTTTCTGTACTGCTCCTATTGGTCTTAGGTTAGTAGGGGCTTGGCTTTGCAGAGAACGTTTATATGTTGGGTTAAGAGAGTATTTCCAGATTCTTATGGGCAAACATATTATGTATAGGATATGGGGTAAAAGCATTTAGCGATCGCAGCAATTTAGAGCAATTTAGTCTGAGTAATGCGCCCTACTAGCCAGATAATATTGATTGAGTCATCTTGTTTGTAGTGGAGAGCTACACCAATGGAGTGGTTTTTGCCATACGCCGTAAGTCCTACAGATGACATTGTGGTATGGGCAGCGTTTACTTCACGCTTAGGCGTTAAACTTCGTTTATCCCATAGCAGTGACTGTGGAACATCACTCTCTGAAATTATTGATAGTTTTAAGGAAAGATTATTGTGAATTTTCAGTCAGTAATAGCTATATTGAATCAATTCTGGAGTCAGCGTGGTTGTTTAATTGCTCAACCCTATGACATGGAAAAGGGTGCTGGTACTAAAAATCCCCATACCTTTTTAAGAGCATTAGGTCCTGAACCATGGTCTGTTGCTTATGTGGAACCTTGTCGTCGTCCTACTGATGGACGCTATGGTGAAAATCCGAATCGCTTTCAACATTATTATCAGTATCAAGTTTTGATTAAGCCATCACCAGATAATATTCAAGAAATTTATCTGGATTCCTTGTTGGCTTTAGGGATTCATCCAGAAGACCATGATGTGCGGTTTGTAGAGGACAATTGGGAAGATGCTACAGTTGGTGCTTGGGGTACTGGTTGGGAAGTATGGTTGGATGGAATGGAAGTTACCCAATTTACCTATTTCCAGCAGTGTGGTGGAATTGATTGTCGTCCGGTGTCCATTGAGATTACCTATGGATTGGAACGGTTAGCCATGTATCTCCAGGGTGTAGAAGCAATTACAAAAATTCAGTGGACAGACAATATTAATTATGGGGATGTGCATCTCCAAGGTGAAATTGAACAGTGTACTTACAACTTTGAGGCTTCTAATCCAGAAATGTTACTGACACTATTTAATATGTATGAGGAAGAAGCGAAGCAATTAACAGAAAAGGGTCTGGTATTACCTAGCTTGGACTATGTTATTAAATGCTCCCACGCGTTCAATTTATTGGATGCACGGGGCGTAATTTCTGTAACAGAGAGGACGCGCTACATTGGCAGAATTCGTCATTTAGCTAGGAAGGTAGCGCGTATGTATGTAGAACAAAGGGAGAAATTAGGGTTCCCTTTGTTAAAAGATTAAGTAAGGGAGTTTCAGTTGAGCAATAGGGGAACCCAACAAACTTTTGATCATGTTGGGTTGCCTTCCTTTGGTATGGGCTTCCAGCCAGTCCTGCTTAGGGAGCATCATCTATCACCCCCAGGAGACTCCCGCCACATCCGTTTTGGATTGGCGGTGAGACGGCAGTCGCTACAACGGGGGGCTCGCGTAGCGTATCCGTTCGGCTTTGCCGTGCCCGAAGGGCTTAGGATTCACCCCCGCAACGCGCTGCCTCAGGAATGGGGACGAGCGTGGAGTTTCACCCCTGAGTCAAAAAAACCATAAACTTGCCCGTGCTATCAGCGATGCTGGCTGGGGTGAGCTTGTCAGACAACTGGAGTATAAAGCCAAGTGTTATGGTCGAAACTTGGTAAAAATTGACCGTTGGTTCCCCAGTTCTAAACGCTGTGGAAATTGCGGTTACATTGTTGATAAATTGCCGTTGAATGTGCGGGAGTGGGAGTGTCCCAACTGCGGGACACTCCACGACCGGGATATCAACGCCGCGAAAAATATTTTGGCGGTGGGACACACCGTTGCAGTCTGTGGAGCGAGTGTAAGACCTGATAGGCATAAGTCTAAAGGGCAACTGCGAAAAACCCGTAAGGCTTCCGCCGTGAGCGTCAGCCGAACGGGAAGGAAACAGAAACCTAAGTCGTGAGTCTTGGGAATCCCCCGCTACATCCGCAAGGATTAGCGGTGGGAGGATGTCAATTAGCATCCTTTATTTTCAGTACGGGAGTTTGATTTTCCTTTAAACCAATAAGTTGCGAACAGCCTAAATCAAAAGCAAATTCCACATCTTCCCCGGCTGCTAAAGCATCGTAAAAAGCCACAGCAAAATCAATCGCAGCTTTATCCCCAATTGCTCGATTCATGCCAATTACATAGTTAATATGCTGGCTAATAGCCTCTGCTTGCACCTCCGAGTGACAAGCATTTAGCACTACACATTCCACTCCCTTTTTGGCGAACAACTTAAACAGACTTCCCAAGGTATCCGCTTGCACCAAAACTATTTTTCCCATCTCATCTTCCAGGACAATACCATCTTCCCCTTCACCATGTCCGCAGAAATGGACAATCTGGGGGTGAGTATCTAAAATTGCGCGGTAAAAGTCTCGTTGACGCACCGCCAATTTAATCTCTAGTTTGAATTGATCCTGCTTATTGGAGCGTTGCAATCCTTCAGCAATCTCCCGCATTTCCTCTTCCAGTCGCAGTCTAGAGGTATTTTTGGGATTTGCAGCCAGAATCAAAATTGTTTTGGTATCAGTGTTATTACTGACTATGGAACGGGAAACATGGTGTTTTTGTGCTAGTTGTCGATCTATGGCTGCAATTTTCTGGGCAATTTTATCTTGTTCTGCCTCAGCTTTTTCAATCAGCTTGTTTAATTGGAATAAGATTGCAGCACCTGTCTCAATTATCTTGTCTTTTCGCAGGTTGAGTATTTTTTCTTCTAGTTCGACATAGCTTGATTGAAGTATATCACGATTTTTTTGTAGGTCTTCATCGGAAAACATTAGTCAGTTTTTTGGTAAATTAACTCACCTTGGGTTCACATCCAAGGCTAATATAAAAAGTTTTCACTCTTGGGCAATTAATTTAGATATTATTTCATTTGGAAGTTCCTAAATAGTATCTGGGTCAATATTTAACTCTCGCAACTTAGCAGCTAATCTTTCTGCTTGTTGTTGAGCAACTTCCTTTTGCTGACGTTCTTATTCTACTTGTTGTTGAGCAATTTCCTTTTGCTGACGTTCATATTCTGCAATTTCTTCTGGGGTAGGAACTAACTCTCCTTCTGCTGTAAAAAATCGCAATAGTCCTTCGTGAATACCCAGATACAGTCCTAACTGTTTACTCCACAAATGTCCTTGTTGGTTAGGTTCTAAAGGCTGATATTGCCCATCTACTAAATGAAATCCGGCAAATTCTAGGGTATAGGGATCGAACCAAAAGTAGTCAGGGGTGCGGAAGGTATCTTGGTAAAGTTTTTTCTTTAATTCTCTATCTGTATTCGCTGTTGATTCTGAAAGAATTTCTACAATTACATGGGGATATTTGCCATCTTCTTCCCACACCACCCAGCTTTTACGGAGTTTGCGTTCGGTGTCTAGCACCACAAAAAAATCTGGTCCTCGCAATTCTTCTGCTTTTGGCTGATTCAGACAATAATATATTGTTAAAGTTACAGCAGCATAAAAATCGTTCCTATCTCGCCATAACCATTTTAGACATTTGAGAAGTAGGATAATTTGTCTTAGATGTAGTTCTGTTTCCAAGGGAGGTTCATCGCTATATAAATCACCTGGGGGAAAGAGAACATCTTCGGTGATGTCTTGGGGAGTGTCTAATTCTTTGGCTAGGGACATGGTTAGGAATGAGACTGTGAGGGTATTATGGATTTATTGTAACGCCCGCGATCGCTATCCGAACAAACCGAAATTCAGTAATAAAACTGGTTTCTCATCGAAATTGTATCTGGATCAATATTTAACTCTCGTAACTTAGCAGCCAATCTTTCTGCTTGTTGTTGAGCAACTTCCTTTTGCTGACGTTCGTACTCTACTTGTTCTTGAGCAATTTCCTTTTGCTGACGTTCGTACTCTACTTGTTCTTGAGCAATTTCCTTTTGCTGATGTTCATATTCTGCAATTTCTTCTGGGGTAGGAACTAACTCTCCTTCTGGTGTAAAAAATCTCAATAGTCCTTCGTGAATACCAAGATATAACCCTAACTGTTGACTCCATAAATATCCTTGTTCGTTAGGTTCTAAAGGCTGATATTTACCATCGAGTAAATGAAATCCGGCAAATTCTAGGGTATAAGGATCGAACCAAAAGTAGTCAGGGGTGCGGAAGGTATCTTGGTAAAGTTTTTTCTTTAATTCTCTATCTGTATTCGCTGTTGATTCTGACAGAATTTCTACAATTACATGGGGATATTTACCATCTTCTTCCCAAACTACCCAGCTTTTACGGAGTTTGCGTTCGGTGTCTAGCACCACAAAAAAATCTGGTCCCCGGAAGTCTTCGCTTCTACGCTGATGGGGACTGTAATAAATTGTTAAGTTACCAGCAGCATAGAAATCATTCCTATCTCGCCATAACCATTTCAGACATTGTAGAAGTAAGATAATTTGTCTTAGATGCAGTTCTGTTTCCAAGGGAGGTTCATCGCTGTATAAATCACCTGGGGGAAAGATAACATCTTCGGTGATGTCTTGGAGAGTGTCTAATTCTTTGGCGAGGGACATGGCTGGGGATAAGACTGTAACGGCATTATGGGTTTATTGTAACGCCCGTCATCCCTATCCGAATAAACCCCAACTCAACAATAAAACTGATTTCTCATCTAAATTGTATCTGGGTCAATATTTAATTCTCGTAATTTCGCAGCCAATCTTTCTGCTCTCTGTTGAGCATATTCTGCTGTTTCTGCAACCTCTTCTGGGGTAGGAACTAACTCTCCTTCTGCTGTAAAATATCGCAATAATCCGTCGTGAATACCCAGGTATAACCCTAACTGTTTACTCCATAAATGTCCTCGTTCGTTAGGTTCTAAAGGCTCATATTGCCCATCTAATAAATGAAATCCAGCAAATTCTAGGGTATAAGGGTCGAACCAAAAATAGTCAGGGGTGCGGAAGGTATCTTGGTAAAGTTTTTTCTTTAATTCTCTATCTGTATTCGCTGTTGATTCTGAAAGAATTTCTACAATTACGTGGGGATATTTACCATCCTCTTCCCACACTACCCAACTTTTACGGAGTTTGCGTTCGGTGTCTAGCACCACAAAAAAATCTGGTCCCCGGAAGTCTTCGCTTCTACGCTGATGGGGACTGTAGTAAATTGTTAAGTTACCAGCAGCATAGAAATCATTCCTATCTCGCCACAACCATTCTAGACATTTGAGAAGTAGGATAATTTGTCTTAGATGTAGTTCGGTTTCCAAGGGAGGTTCATCGCTATATAAATCACCTGGGGGAAAGATAACATCTTCTCTGATGTCTTGGGGAGTGTCTAATTCTTTGGCGAGGGACATGGTTGGGGATAAGACTGGGAGGGTATTATGGATTTATTGTAACGCTGTCATGATCGCAACGGGTGGTGACTCAGCATTTGATGTTGTATCGGGTGCCTACTGATTTGGAGGTGTTGATGGGGATTTTGGTGGGGATTTTGATTAATTCGTAATTAAGGAAACACCAAAAAATAAATTATCCTGTAGGGGCACGGCATCGACAACATAACTGGTTTGCCAAAAATATGAAACACGCCGTGCCCTGACTATGAATATTCCACCTGGGTCAACAATCGGTTGTGGGCACGGCGACATTCAGGCGATCGCATCTGGGTGAAGATTACCGATGCCTTGCCCTGACTATGAATATTCCACCTGGGTCAACAATGGGTTGTGGGCACGGCGACATTCAGGCGATCGTATCTAGGTGAAGATTACCGATGCCTTGCCCTATGAATATTCTACCTAGGTCAACAATGGGTTGTGGGCACGGCGACATTCAGGCGATCGCATCTGGGTGAAGATTACCGATGCCTTGCCCTGACTATGAATATTTCACCTAGGTCAACAATCGGTTGTGGGCACGGCGATATTCAGGCGATCGCATCTCGGTAAAGATTACCGATGCCGTGCCCTATGAATATTCCACCTAGGTCAACAATCGCTTGTGGGCACGGCGACATTCAGGCGATCGCATCTGGGTAAAGATTACCGATGCCCTGCCCCTACCCACGCCGCGCCCTATTTTTGTCAAAAACCTGAGTTCGGGATAAGAAAATCTGGTAGAAAGTCGGGAACCGGAAACAGGGAACTCTTAACATGGAAAAGTAAATAATTAATGGTTATAGTTTTGAGATTGATTTGAAACTATGCATTATGACCTAAATTCAACCCTTCTGTCTCCAGCAAAGCTGCCTCCTGACTTGTTACAACAGACCAATTCCTTAAACCGAACTGAGGTTATTTACGTCCTAGATTTTAGTACCTCACTTTTTGGCGTTGCTCCCATTATTTACCGTCCTTGACTTTTCCTGGAGAAGAGATTGCCAATCTTTGAGTGCTTCCTCTGTCCACAACCAGTTTTTCGCTAATTCATTTATCTGGAAATTTGTCGGATCTTGCTTTAATACCATTTGCCGCAGCTTGATAGCTTCATTCAAATATTGTTCTTGTCTAGCAGCAGGTTGCTCAAGTGCTGTTTTATATATTCCAATGGCGAAACCTGCGTAGGCAGTCAGAGGATTTTGATTCATTTCTTCCAGAAGAACTGTCTTGGGAGTAGTAGGATAAGTATTCTGCTTTATAGCAATATCTATTGCCTTAAACCACGAGTTATTGGCTCGCTCTATGTTACCTTCTGCATAATAGGCAAATCCCAATGCTATAGCATATAACGGTGAGTTTGGTTCTGCGTTGATAGCATATTCCCAATAACGACGAGCATCATCAACACCGTATGTTTTATCTTGAGTTTGAATTAGCTGCCAAATTAAGCGTCCCCAAAGAAAGTTTAAAGAGGGATTGTTTTTGTGTTCTGAACTCACGAATTTCAGGGCAGTTTGAGCATTAGCTAGGGCATTGCGGTTTAAAAGTTCTTCTACTGCCTTTAATCCTGATTGCAAATCGCCTTTGCTTAATTTTTCGCTTGCATAGGCAGTGACAATGTCTGTAGCAGCGGTTTTTAAGTCGATTGGAGAGTCATTTGAGGTAGATGGAGACTGGGTGGAAATTGGCAGTATGTTAAGAAGCTTGGACATATTTTGGTTTTGCCACCACCAACTTAAACCCGCCACAGCAACGCTTATACTTACTCCCAAGAAGAAGCCTGCAATAAGCCACAATTTGCGGCTGGGTTGGATGTTTTGCTTTTTCATCTGTTCGGGAATAGGCAAACTTATTTCGGTAACCTTTATGTGCTTTCGTCCTTCCAGCAAACCAAACTCAGCCTTTGCCGCCTCCAAATTGCCACAGGCAAATTTCCCCATCCCACGGGCATAAATCAGTAAAGGCTGAAATTCAGCTAATGGTTCTGCAAATGTTTCGGTTAATGATGCCATTCGCAGCATTTCTGCGGATTCCTGCTCATCTAATTGTGAGAATGCCAATGCCAGTTCACGGGCTGCCTGACTAGGTTGGGTGTATGCTAAAGCTATCCATTGCTGAGTTTTGGCAAAATCTTGAATATCAGGATCATGACTTTGAAGCTGTTTCTGGACATATTCCAGCAAGAAATCTGACATTTGATTAATCCGCTGTTTACCGAAGCGTTTATCTGACTGCAATCCCCTTAGCAGTTCATTTCGCACTGCCAAATCCATCTCGTAAAGTTCATGCCCCACTTCATCACATAGGCTAGAAAGCAGCAAATCCGCTACTGCTATCCAAGGGATGCCAAGCACTTCACCGTGAATATCCTGCTGGAAATTAGCCCACAAACCATATAACAAATCCGGTGTCAGTGCCAAGGGAAAAGCAGCATGATAAGCCAAATAAAGATGCGCTACTCCAAAGCGTTTGGCAAAAGATTCGATACGTCCCTGGGCAACTTGAGGTCTGATTTTACTCATTTTCTGCGCCCCTCAAAGTTTGTAGGGCATCCGCGTAGTACACTAATAGCATCCTGCACACCTGCTCGGCTGACTTCAAACATGGAGACGAGGTGGGCAATTTCACCTGCTGTTGTACCCAACCACCGTTTTCTCGGCATGGGATTTAACCAAGCAATATGACGTACCTGTTGTTGCAACTGGGTAAGAAATTCCTTAGTTAATTTGTAACGTTCCTCACTATAGCCTCCACGGGCAGCACCAGCATCACTGAAAATTAACACAGCTGTGCGCTCAGAGCAAACATGGGTAACAATATGGCTAACTAATTCCCCTTGCTGATGATAGGGGTCGCGGTAAAGATATTCAACAGGGCAATTGTGAAAGTAGTAAATCCCAGCACTACCCAAACGCCCCCCTCGCAAGGCTGTTTCTGCTAACCGACGCGATAGAGCATGAAAAGGTACCATTGATCCGTCCTGGTCAATTAGTAACAGTAGTTCTGCCCGGTTTACACGAGGTGGAACCAACACAAGTTCCAGCAATAGACCTTTGTGTCCAATTTGGTTGACCGTTGCTTCCACATCCAACTCTGTAGCTTTCCCCTCACGTACTGGGCGGCGTAAATAGCGCCAAATTTGTTTCATTTGCCGTTTGGTTACAGGAAAAAACTCCTTGGTGAAATGCTGACTGGTAGCTCGCAACACTGATTTAACTACTTGTACCTCATCTTTTTTTGTCTGTATTAATTTTGATGATTCACCAGAAGTAGCTGGACTGGGAGTAGGTTCAGCCTTTCGTCTAGCGTTCCATCGGAAATATATATATCCACCACTCAAAGCTGTAACGGTTAATAAACTCCAAAAAATCCAACCTGCCTGGATTCCCTTTGATTGTGGCTTTGGTGTCTCGGTTGGAGTTGCAGTCTCGGTTGGAGTTGCAGTCTCGGTTGGAGTTGCAGTCTCGGCTGGAGTTACAGTCTCGGTTGGAGTTGCAGTCTCAGTGAGTGTTGGTGTGGGAGTTGGCTGTTGTTCGTATAATAATCTAACAGTCAATGCTATTCCAACTCCTGCTAGACCCAGAATTAAGTAGGGAACAATCTGAGAAATGTGATGCTGCCAAGGTTTCTTAGGCAATTTTTCGGAGGTTGGGACAACAGTATTGCTTTTTGTTTTATCGGTTGGGATAACAGTATTGCTGTTTGGTAGTGAGGTTGTTGTTTCAACCTCACTACCAATCACTTGTTCAAAGTGATACTCTAATATTGATTTTTCTTCAGCAGATTTGACCCACAGCGTCTGACACAAACGTTTCAAAGCAGCTTTGTCAGTAATGCCAAAACCAGCTTGCAAAGACTGCAAAAGCAACTGATACTCTTCAATCCCAAGTACAAAACCTGCTTCCCGTAGTCTGGTGAAGAGTTCCTGTAGGGGTAGTTCATTCATTACGCAGTCCAGTCTTCCATGACCAAATCTGGTACTTGCCTGAAATCGCGGTTATTTCTGGTCAAAAGTACTAAATTCCGTGAAAGCGTGATTGATGCAATACGCAAATCCATTGTAGCGATGCGGACTCGTTGCCCTCTGAGTTGATCAAAAATTACTGCGGCTTTGGCATCAAATGGTAAAACTGGAGCAACCGAGAAGGCTTGCAAAATCTCCTGCAATATTGTGTATCCGCGAATTGTATCAGCTGATGTTCGGGCGCGATTAATAAAAGCATTTGCACCAAGTACCTGCTCGTCTAGGCTAATAATAGAAAATGCAAAATCGTTGGGTGAGTGTGTAGCAATTCGAGCAGCTAAATTTATATATTCCGTACCAGAACGTCGCTGCAAAAAACTGATATGGTCAGTATCAAACAGGTATTTCACGCTGGTTCTTCGGCTTCATCTGTGGGTTTATCGGCTTCGCGGAAAGATTTTCCATACTTCAGAACTTCGAGAAAACCTTGCTCGTCAGAAATTGAACCCGTTACTTTTTCCAACCAATTGCTAGTAGGTGTAACTTGAAGCAGACGTTGGAGTTCCACAACTGTACGTTCAAGATTCAATAAGCGTTGCTCAATGGTAGTTTCATCTAGCATAATGTTTTCAGACAATGAAATGTAGGACTTGGCTGTAATGTTGTCAGTTATTATATTGTGATGTTGATTTTCATCATTACCTCTTCAAATAACGTACATGGTCTTGCCAACTCTTCAACAACACCCCTGCATAGGGCAATTTCCCATCCAGTTTTGCCAATACCTCATCTTCTGGATACCTTCTTAGAACCCGAAACCAATCAATTAATTCACTAGTACTTACCTTCTTCCCCGCTTCCCCCTTATCTTTCCCCATTTCCTCCCGCAGCTTCAAAAACCGAATCACGGCTTGAGCTACTAACTGCTGCTGGGAATTAGGGAAATGAACATTAATAATTTCTATCAAGCGTTCAGGATTAGGAAATTCCACGTAATGAAACAAACACCGCCGCAAGAATGCATCTGGTAAATCCTTCTCATCGTTGCTGGTAATAAAAACTATAGGTGCTGCTTTTGCGGGAATTTCCTCTCTAGTTTCCTCAACAATAAACTTTTGCTGGTCGAGTTCCAATAACAAATCATTGGGAAAGTCAATATCAGCTTTATCAATTTCATCAATCAGTACCACCGTGCGCTGGCTATTCTGCAAAGCACGTCCCAGTGGTCCCCATTGTACGTAGGTAGCAGGATTGCTAATACGGGGAATATCCTCATCTTTAATTATCCGCCCTGCGGCGGCAAGTTGGGCATCCCGTAAGCGAGTCACGGCATCATAGGTGTAGCGACCTGAAATCATAATCGCTTCGACCCGAAATCATCCGCGTTTTGAGACCACATTAAATGAAACTATAAAATCGCCTCGACCCACATTATTTGAAACTGAGACCACATTATC
>JASJDS010000213.1 GCA_030065055.1 Calothrix sp. MO_192.B10 | reverse complement strand
GGGCGAAGGCTGAAGAAACCAGCGCGAGTGAGTTGATCGAGCAATGGATAAGAGATACAACCCTGTTAAAACCTTTCGTGTCCGTTTCATCCCCTGGCTAAAAGCTCAGGGGTTCTCACGTCCCGTATTACTCTGATAGGGAGTTAATCATGGAGTTATCGCCACTATATTTACAACGTTTAGAAGAAGCTAAACAGGAAGGAGTAAGAAGAGAACGCCGCGCTACTATAGAGAATTTGTTAAAGGTGCGCTTTGGTTCACTGGATGAGCAACTTTCAGCAATTATTGAGTCAGTGTTAGAGTTGCCACCGGAAGAATTTACTTTTTTGTTGCTGCAATTATCGCGAGAGGAACTTTTGGCTAGGTTTGGTAGATGATAACCAGAGTTTTTGTTTGAGTCTTAAATGGGATTATAAATACTCTAAAGATTGATTTATCACCTTGTCTAAATTCACCCATTCAGGGACAATATCTCCACACAGGGATGAGGTGTGACGGATGGTTGAGCAAAAATACACAGCTGATGTGTTAGTTGTCGGTGGTGGAACAGGTGGAACCGCAGCAGCCATCCAAGCGGCGCGTAGAGGGGCAAAAACCATCCTGGTGAGTGAATTCCCTTGGTTGGGGGGAATGTTAACCTCTGCGGGGGTTGCTGCACCAGATGGGAATGAATTAGAAGCATTTCAGACGGGGTTATGGGGCGCATTCTTGGAAGAATTACAGCACCGTCAACCGGGAGGGTTAGATAACAGTTGGGTTAGCTTTTTTAGTTTCGATCCCCGTGTGGGAGCGCGAATTTTCGCTGATTGGGTACAAGAATTGCCTAACTTACACTGGATTTCTGGATATGTCCCCCTAGAAGTATTAAACCAGGGAAGTTGTGTAACGGGTGTGCGGTTTGCGGATTTTACTGTCAACGCCAAAATTACCCTTGATGGAACAGAATTAGGTGATTTATTAGCCTTAGGGGAAATACCCCATCGCTGGGGCTGGGAATTACAGTCTGAATGGCAAGAACCAAGCGCACCAATCGAATTTAACTCTCTAACTAAAAAATATCCTGTGCAATCCCCCACATGGGTAGTAATTATGCAGGATTTTGGCACGGAAATTGCCCCAGAAATTCCCCCTGCACCCAATTACAACGAATCTCTGTTTACCGGTGCTTGGGATAATTATGGTGCAGAGAAATTCATCAATTATGGACGCTTACCCGGTGGGTTATTTATGATTAACTGGCCCATCTGTGGTAATGATTATGGGGAAGGGGTCGGTCGATTAATTGAATCAGAAGCCAAAAAGCAAGAATTTCTGCAAGAATGTCATTGCCATAGCCAAAATTTTGCCCATTTTATCCAAAAGCAACTTGGTAGACGTTACGGTTTAGCAAATCATATCTTTCCCGCAACTCAACATTCAAATAGTGCTTTCGCCCTTCATCCCTACTACCGGGAAAGTCGTCGCCTGGTAGGGTTAACTACCATCCGCGAACAAGATATTTTACCAATTCCAGAGGGCAGAGTAGCTACTTTACATGAAGATGCAGTTGCTATTGGTAATTACCCCAACGACCACCATTATCCAGGTATCCAATTTAAACTACAACCTAAATCCATCCGTTGGGGGGGACGGTGGACGGGAACTCCTTTCACCATACCCTACAGCAGTTTGATCCCGGTGACAACAGATGGTTTACTAGTATGTGAAAAGAATATTTCTGTATCCCATATTGCCAATGGTGCCACCAGATTACAACCTGTTGTTATGGGTATTGGTCAAGCGGTGGGAATGGCTGCGGCGATGTGTACTCAGATGGATATTCAACCAAGGGATTTACCAGTAAAACAACTACAGATGGCTTTATTACAAGATATGGGATCATCGCCTATGGCAATTATTCCTTTGTTTAACCTATCTCCACAACACCCACAATGGTTGTATTGGCAACAGTATTACTTCGATAATTTGGATACCTACCCTTCTAGTGGTAACTGTGATGGTGTATCCTATTCTCAATATTATTACGGTAATGGCGATACAGTGTTACCACAGAAACCCCATCGCTTTACAGGCTTTTTCCTGAACTCAGATAAGCAAAATTACAGATTGCAGATCGTCAGTCCCACCGAACATCAAGGAATGATTTACCAGTTGGTGACAATAGTGGCAAATATCGAGCTGCAACTACAAACCTTAGTCCACGGGCAAAACATAACAATTTACGGTCGTCTCAATTCTGCTGGTAGCTGGTTACTAGTTGAACATATTGACAATTAACTATATTATCTGGAATAAGTAAAAAAAAATACTTTTAGTTATTTGTCCGGATGCAGTAAAGGAAACTACGTATCAGTGAAGTGGAGAGTTTCAAAATAAACATCTGCTATGCGTGCTTCCATTTTACTTTTCGCTACCACCCTATTTTTTGGATCTTTGAACTTAAACTACGTGCAAAATCAAGAAGTATCATTTTCCGTCAGTTCTCAGAATGCTACTTTAGCAAACTATGGAGGCAAAAGATGCAGAAGCTACAGAGATCAGAGATGTAGAAGTTATAGAGGTAGCGGTAGAAGGGCTTCAAAAATTACCAATCATAATGGTACTTTAGTTTAGTCACGAGGGCGTAATACAAGTTTTGGGACATGAAATGTCTTGTAGTAAAATGATCGACAATAGATAAACAGGGTGTACTTTTTATTACTTGTATTAGACTCTGTGCCGATTAAATGTAGCTTTTGAGACTGGATACAGTTCTGCGATCGCCCATAATTTGCATCATTAAAGTAATATATGCAAAAATGAATTATCAGTCAGAAAATATTGCATTATTTCTGTGGTTAGTTTCCTCTGCGAGCATCTATTGTCCATAGTTTGGACAAGTAAAATCATTTCAGTTATCAGTTATAAGATGCGGTAGGAAACATCCACAACATCACCATATTGTTCAACATATTGCTATAGTCATAGCTATCAAGGTCAGCACATGAATGGCTGAAATAACCGAATATCAATAATTAGTCTGATTAGCCGGCGGAAACTCCTCCGGAGTACAGAAATTTTATTCTACCGTTATTCTAATTGCGATCGCTTTTCAGAAAATTCAATCCAAAAGCTAATTGTGCATCTAACTCTATTTCATTTCTGGAAATACTGCACATATCTATCTATATCCCATTTTCAGTTCTGGTTTCTGTTGTAGATATCTGCATCCCAGAACCTTTTTGCTATTTTTGCATTCTTCATGAGTGAGGTTAATACTTATATTTTTGTCTATAAAGCTTATTTTTTATACATAAACATACTCGGCTTCAACCACTCCGAAATAGATTAAAAAAATATTTATTAAATTTTCCCATCTCAGATATATCTGTTGATTGTTATTGATTTCGTAAAAATTCTCAATGTTAGCTCTAGATGTTGGGACAAAATCGCTATCCTAGAGTGAGAGCAGGAAAAATATCACAACAATGAGTTTTAAAACCTTTCAATTGAATATCTCCCATCTTCTATCTAACTTGCGTCCCTGGCTCACTTTGTTTATAGTTGTCTGGTTATTGGGCTCTTTAGGGTTGGGATGGCTAGTAAACTCCTTACTTATTTTGGTGGGATTGCTGTTTTTAGCACCAATTGTCTTATTTGTAGGTTTTCGTTGGTGGCTGCAACGGAATTTAATTAGCGATAGTTGTCCTGTTTGCGGTTATGGAGTAACTGGTTTAAATAATACACAGTTAGAATGTTCTAACTGTGGAGAGCAATTACTAATACAGGAGAGGCAAATTCAACGATTTACACCAGAAGGTACTATCGATGTAAATGCAATTGAAGTTCCTTCTCAATCTATAGAAGACTCCTAGTGCCGCTGGGGGCCAGTCAACCGCTGAGCGTCAGTCACGCATTCACGCATTCACGCATTCAAAAGTATTACCCCATCGATGAATCGAAGGGCTAATGAAATAAGGAAAACATTTTTGACTCTCCACGGATGAATCCACCAGAGCAGCGCGGTCTTGGGGAGCCATTGCGGTCTTGTGGGTCTCCCACGCTTGTGCAAATGGCGTGGTTTCCCCCATGAGCGACTGCGGAGGGCTTGTATCCAGTTTATTTTTTGGTCATTCAATTTTAGATTTTAGATTTTAGATTGGTAACAGAGCTTGTCGAAGTTTGGATTGACGAGCGACCCCCTAAAGGGTTCGTTAGTTACTTCAAGTCGGGGAAAAGGGATGGAGTACTAACTCACCGCGACGACGACAGTCGCTCTGGGTAGCGCGAGTCAAAAGTGCTTTATCATCAGAGTCTTGTCCCTTGTTAACTGGTGAGTAATTTCTACTATCCTGCACTAGTACTCAAAGTAACTGTTGAGTCTTGCTCACACGGAGAATTGTTTGTGCTTCCGCTATATTAATACTCAACCAATCCAAAATCTGCCAATTTTGAGATTTTAGATTAACCGGTAATAGCTAAAATGGAATCAATGGGTATTATTTCTTTTGTTGGGAAATAAACAGGGTATAATCAGGATTTCCTGAAATTAACTGACCTATGTAAAGGTTGTACTTTCCCTCTTGGAAAAACCCAGAAATTTCTGGTTTGCTCCCAGAGTAAGCGTCGGGCAGTACGCAGAACTTACCTCCAGGACCATCAATTAATAGTGTTGGTTTGTTTTCGCTGTCTACTGTGATGCGTAAATAGGGTAAGGACTTTTTTAACTGGAGCACGTGATGGGGACTCGCTGGGATATTGCCACAGTTGCTGGAAACTTTTCCTCCAGACTGACCAGTCACCGTGAATGGATCTGTTTTTAATTTAGAATCAATTTGTAAAGTTTCGGCTGTTACTGGCTGGCTGAGAAGAAATGGGGAACCTACAGCCAACATGACTGAAAATATCACCAATAATATCTTAGTTTTCACAATAATTATGTTAGATAAGGTAGTAAGGACACAACTAATTAATATATTCCGAGTTTTGAGACGATATTCCAGATTTTTTTGTTTCTAATTTGAATGTATCAATTTTTGCAATATAATTTCTTCACCACTTAATTAAACAGGTATAAATCTAAGTAAAGAAATATCTATCTCCTAACTAAGGACAAGCAATTACCGACTTTTTGCCTGTAATTACATAAGTGTCTTGACTGAGGTAAAAATACTAATGAGTACTGAATCAGAACGAGAGTTACAACAGCGTCTACAAAAATTAGAGGCAGAAATGAATTCTAAATCTGTACCAGATTACCAAGTACAGAAAATTCCTAATACTGATAAATCGGGATTTACCAGTGCCAATGTTCCTATAGAGCGAATTGTCCAATGGTTTAAGGGGCTATCAAAAATTGGACAAATAGCAGTTTGTGGAGTAGGTTTTGTAGTTACCCTAACTGTGATACAAGCTGTATTCAGACTTTTGAGTGCCGTCATTAGTTTGGCAGTTTTGGCAATTCTACTATACCTAGGATACAAATTTGTTGTATCCAATAGTTTGAAAAATAAGCAATAGTAGCAACCTCTTGCAAAAATAAATTTTGACCAGAGGAGGAAAGGGTTACGGGTTTAAGCTGAAGATTTGCCTTAACCTTTTCCCTCGCTTCTACAGAAGTCTTATATTTAAATGCTGTGGGTGTGGCATACAGCCGTTTTCACCTGGGTGAGGTACAATTCATCTCATTTTGAGGCAGAAATGAAGATGTACCTCATTTACCTGCAATCTGCTGTATAAAGAAAACAACTTAAAGGGAATGATTTCATGGCAACCCCAATTGTGAGGAGAAGTAATAATCAATCCAGTCAGTCCAGTACAACGGGAAAATCTAATCTACTGCCCTTGAAAACTAGACGTTTTGCGGCTTGGGCAGTGGAATTTACTTTATTAGTTATCAGTGGGTTGGTTCCCTTTGGTATTGGGGTATATGCCAATTCCAAAAGCGATCTCAATCGAGTTCCACTCCACCCAGTATTGGTAGTCACAGAAAGAACGATCGCTTATCCCCTAGCTTTACCTGTGAGTTATGGTACCCGCAATGTAGCTTGGGTAACAAATTTTTTCTGGTCATTAGCTGTGTTAGCCCCCCTGGGTGTTTCCGGATGGCAATTGTACTTACTGGCGAAAACTGGTAGTACCATGCCCAAAAAGTGGTTTGGGGTGCGAGTTGTCAACGAACAAGGTATGTCACCGGGAATATTAGCGGTTGGGAAACGGGAATTAATCGGTCGTTGGACTGTGCCCATATCCGTGACCTATATTCTGTGGCGTAATAGTTTCGCCTTCCCCAATTTGGGCGTATTCACCATCGTTGCTGCTCTAATCTGGTTAGCAGATGCTACTGGTTTTCCCAAAAGCAAGCCTAGGCGTGCTTGGCACGATCGCCTAGCAGGAACTTATACTATTGATGATACCCTTCCTTTTACACCAGAACAACTCCGTAACCCAGCTCAGTGGACAGATTCAGATGAAGAAGCAGCGATCGCTTCTATTGTTATTACCCCAGAATCCCAGCCAAAATCCAGCCAAAAGCCTTCTATTTGGCAAAATCTCCAGAAAAATCCCAGCCTCTCCCTAATTGGTATGGCGATCGCCAGTATTATTCTGGTCTTAGGCACACTCATAAGTACTCAAATTTACATTCAAGTTCAGCAGAATCGCAGAGCTGCCCAACAGGATGCTAGCCAACAATTTACATCTCTATTCCAAAAATTGAGTCCCAAATCCCAGGCTAGTGATGCAGAAAAGCGCAGAGCGATCGCGGTTATGGGAACTCTCAATCACCCCCAAGCTAAACAGTTTCTGGTCAATTTACTGATAGAAGAAGCAAATAACCCCAAATTAACTAATGCCATCGAGCAAGCTTTAGTCAATTTGGGACCAAAGGTTATCCCTAATTTAAAGCGAGCCAATCAAGTTATTTCTAGGCAATTAGGACAAGGGAAGAATATTTCTGCCCCAGAGCAAAAATTAAAACAACAGAGTTTACGGCTCAATATCCAGGTAATCAACAAAATTTTAGAAGTACACAGTGGTAATACGGATGGTGTTGACCTCAACCGAGCTCAATTAGTTACTAGTAATCCACCAGCACCAGCCTTAAATTTGCAACTGAACAAGGTTGATGTTTGGGGAATCAATTTTAAATACGCCAATCTCAGCCAAGCTAGTTTTAAAGGTAGTCGCTTTCGGGGAGCAGGTAAAGACGGTCGTTGGGATACCTATGATGATTGGATTACTGATTTGAGTGGCGCTCAAATGCAGCAAGCTGATTTGACAAATGCCAATCTCAGCCGCGTATTGATGGTGCGAACCAATCTCAGCCGAGCCACCCTCAACCAAGCCCATTTATTTAATGCTCGCATGGTAGATGCCAATCTCAGTAGTTCTCAACTGGTGGGAGCAGATTTGCATGGTGCTGTGTTAGAAAATGCCAGCCTTACAGGGGCAGATTTAAGCGATGCCAAATTAAATGAAGCCGACTTATATGGAGCCAGACTGGGAAGAGCGATCGCTATTAGTGCCCAATTATCCCACGCCAACTTAACCAACACCGATTGGCAAGCAGCAGATTTATCCGGGGCTAATTTGCTTCGCGCTAATTTACGTAATGCCAACCTCAGTGCCACTCGTCTCAAAGGTGCTATTTTAAAAAATGCCAATCTGGAAAACGCTAAATTCCGGAATGCAGACCTCAGTCTCGCAGACTTACGAGGGGCAAATCTGGCAGGAGCTGATTTTCAAGGAACCATTCTTACCTCTGGCAAACAAAATCCAGCAGATCGATTTGTCCAAACTCCAAGTGTAGGGTCAGAGTCCGCAGTGGTACAGGGAGTTGATTTTACTGAAGTCAAAAATTTAAATCCCAGACAATTAGCTTACATTTGTACTCAAGGCGCTCTCCATCCCAGTTGTCCCTAAAATTCCAGGGGATTTATAGTGCTACGTGCTAGGGAACTCTTAACAGGGAACAGCAGGTATCAAAGGGTTTGCTGGATTTAGAAATGTCGGCGCCCCGTCAGGCGTAGTGCTATATCTGTCCAGTTCCCCGACTTCTGAATAAATATCCGCACATCATAGAAATTCATAGGATAGAAGTCGGGGATCTAATGTTTGTTATTTTCTTACTATTCCCCCACGAGAAAATCCCACAACCTGCGGATCTGCAAATGCGGGGGTGACTAACTCCTCAAGGGCGCACGCAATGCGCCCCTACAAGCTCCGCGCTGATTAACTATTTTCAAGCTAGCCTCTGATGGACGTTTGTACACAACCTGCAGATGAAAATACCTCGACTGCGGCTCCCACACCTAAGCTGTCAACCATCAACCATTAACTAACAACTAACAACTATCAACTATCAACCATTTTCAAGCTAGACAATGGGAAATGGAAACAAGATAAGTTATGACTAGATAGAAATCTCCAACCAAATGGAAAGTAGTCTGAGGAGTGCAATCAACATGAAATATTGGCCAACTTTAGTTTCGGGGTTAGCAGCTACTGTATCTTTAAGTCTAACCATCAATATTCAACCAGCATCAGCACAAGTTGCATATGGAAGCTATGTGGGTATTGGTCCTACCGTTGGGATTACGGAAGATTCCCAGGTAGGAGGGGTGATTGCAGCCCGATATAAACTGCTAAAAACTCCTGTTTCCTTCCGCGCTCAAGCCCTAATTGGTAAAAATACCGCCGTTGTTCCTACGGTTTCTTATGATGTACCACTCAATTGGCAAACTGATGCTTATTTAGGTGCTGGAGTAGTATTAGCTGGCGGTAATACAGCTTCTCCTGTGGGCAATAAAGTTAGTTTTGCCTTACAACCAGGTGTTGATTACGTAGTTCCTAATAGTAATACTGTAATTTTTGGTAACGCCATTATTGCTTTTGATGCTTACCGCAATAGTAGTAGTACAGCTGTCTCTATACAAGGTGGAGTAGGTTTAAGATTTTAACTCGCTACGCGAGAAGGAAGAAGGAAGACGGAAGAGGGTTTGAGGGGTAGAATTTCATTTTTCCAGAACAAAGTATTTTCCTCTTTCTTCCCTTCGAGCTTTTGGTTAAATCCCCAACACCAGATGCCTTCTTCCTTCTTCCATCCTCCTTCTTGCTTCGTTTAAGCGGTTATTTGACTCTCAAAATTGTCTAACTGCTTTGCTCTGGCAATTTGTGCCGTACCGTAGATTTTGGGCAACCTTCCAGTCTCTGCGAGAACATTACGTACATCTTGGTTGGAAAAATTGGTCATGTCCAGATTAGCCAATAGCGCCTTTGCCGCCGCAATTCCTACTCCTTGTCCCACACCACAATTAAATTCCACAATTCTACCAGCAGAAGCAGCATAACCTTCAAATCCCGAAGCTGGACTAATAACTGCCAAGTTAGGTGTATTTTTAATTAAAGCGTGCTGAATCCCAATGTTAAATAGGGGTGGGGCGATAAACACTAAATTACCAAGACCTTTATTTGCAGCTCTGCTGTCTAAACCTTCAATACCACCACGAATATCAAAGTGATAACCAAAGGTTCCCAATGCTTCATGACTTGGTACGCCACCAGCTAACATTTTTGACCCAGTTAAGGGGTCTACTGCCCCAGTAATATTACCTGCATGACGAATGTATAATTCAGTGGCGGGTTTAACATGGGTCGCACCAATCATTTTAAACCACTGAATAACTTGTTCCATCTCCTGGAGCATTGCTGGGGTGGGTTGGGCTTTTGCCTTAGCTAAGGATTCTGCTTGATCAGCATTTACATTATACAAAAAAGCATTCCAAGATAACCGTCCTCCGGCAAGGATTGCTATATTTCCATTGTCAAGAATAGCACCACTTTTCTCTAAAGATAGGGGAGTGCCTCGAAAGGAGTGGTAGGCAATAGAAAGGGCTTTGGAACGCACATCAATATAATCTTGGCCGGCGTACATGGTTTTGAGATTACCTTGTTTATCCTGGAGGTCATTTCTCAATTTTTGGGCGATCGCAGTATCAGAACCTGCGGCAATATTGATCCAACGTTGAGCCTCTGTGTCTGCTGGGTTTGTAAGGCGTTTCAGGTATTGAAGCTCTACCTGCTTCAGTTGTTCGACCCCCAAACCTTGGGTTTCAAACACCAAAGTCACCGCCAGTTCTGAGTCTGGTAAACCAAAAGTTTCAAAGCCCTTGAGTTTTTTGACTCCAGCAGCTTGGGCTAACTCCGCATTTACAGTACAGTCAATAAATTGCTTGGCTAAATAAGTTTCTTTTTTAATCAGTTGAATACCAGTAATTTTTTTTCCTTGCTTCAGCACTGATTCTATTTCAATGTTGCTGAGAACATGGGCGTGAATTTCCCTCAACATTTCCCTCAGGGTAGCATCTGCCTTTAGGGGATCGAGGGCGATTTTATCAACTCCCGAACGTTGTAAAAATTCTTGATAAATAGCTGGTGCATCGCCAAAAGTATCTAAATTGTAAGATTGGCGAATGGGAGGGGGAACCGCAGAGCGATCTAGGTACGATAAACCACCCCTAACTAAATGACCGCCAATACCCAATTGAGACTTACCCTTAAACATTAACAAGCTGCGGGGATATTTACCTGTGTGCCGGTGATATTCCCGTGCAGCACATACCAGTGTCAGTACCCCAGGAACTTCATCCCCGAAACAAATAATGTCGTATCTGCGAGCCATTATCTTTCCTCCTTAATAGTTTATCCCTCTAAAGAAAAGTAACAACAGCAAATTTGTTAATTCCGCATACATCTTGAAGAGTTACCCACAATAGAGGAAGAGCCTACCTTATTCTTCGCCAGGGCAGGTTTTCAATCTTCCAAATACCGGATAAATGTTACGAAAATTCACCAATTCTTTACATTGGGTAAATTTTTCAGCCTAAATACGGAAATATAATGTATGTGTGTGAATACATATATTAAGTACGCTAGTACAACGAAGGGATAAACCAACCAACTATTTTCAACAATGAAAAAATAGTCAAACAGCCTGAAATTGAGGTATGGGTGAATTTTAACCTCCGTGTAGCAGTACTCGTACTTTTCTTGCAAGAGAGTGGAAGTAAAAGTCACTGACCCCCGAATTCTATTCGGGGGCTTGGAAGAGGGAGATTTACCACCTTCTTAATTCAAGACTAAAACAGTGTCTAGCTATTTTGACTGAACTGTCTGGGTGTGGTAGCCCAAAACACGTTAAGAATGCCTCCCTAGTTTTTAACCTCTGTGGC
>JASJDS010000212.1 GCA_030065055.1 Calothrix sp. MO_192.B10 | reverse complement strand
GTACTCGACCACATTAATTTTGATGGGCAAACCAACTTCTAGACTTCTCCTCTCCTCCTCTGACTCTGCGCTCTCTGCGCCTCTGCGGTTTCTTCCTCTACCCCTCAGAACTAATGTGGTGGACTACTAGTGCTTTGTCCTATTAGTTTTGATGGCTAGTTAAGGTGATCCCCGACTTCTGAATCAATATCCGCACATTGTAGCAATTCCTAGGATAGAAGTCGGGGATCGCTCGCAAGCGCGACTCGTCAAAATTAATGGGACAAAGTACTAGGAACAGCTTTAAAACCCTTATATTTGAAGCTTTTTAGGCTTTTTTTGAATCAAAAAAGTGCAATCAAATAGGGGTATGAGGCTTAAAACACCTTGCATTTATAATTTTTTCTGGTAAAAAGAATAGAAAAATAGGTGATGAAACTATTCCCTGTTCCCTATTCCCTATTCCCTACCCTCCCCCAAAGACTTTGTCAACAAGCCCTAGGGAAATCTTCAACAAACTGTTACATTTATAAATAAACCAGTACACTGAACCTCATGAGCAAATCTTCTCCAAAAGAATCCCAACCCTCCTATGTAAAGCTCGCCATGCGTAATATGGTACAAAAAGGCGGCACATCCCTAAAGCATTTTGTTCTTTCCACGGTAGGGATTCTCGCAGTTCTGGTGGGTTTAGCTTATTTAACTCGCTAAAGACAAAACCATTAATTAGGTGTATCGGTGTGAAGGAGAACACTCAACTAGTGAAAGTTGAAGTATGCGTGCAAAGTCAAATTGACAACCTATCTTCAGACAATTTAACCAACCAAGACCAATTCCTTGTCGATCTATCTCCCCAAATGTGGCAAGATTGGTTTAAAACCTGGTTGGAAACTCTGCATCCTCACATTCCCCAAGCGCCCAGTTATGAGATTGGACTGCTATTCACAGGGGATGGGGAAATCCAGGTATTTAACGCTGATTATCGTCATCAAAACAAACCTACAGATGTTCTGGCTTTTGCCGCATTAGAGGTGGAATCTCCTGAAAATGCGGAGATGGCTGCCTCTATGCCTTTGTATCTCGGTGATATCATCATTTCTGTGGATACAGCCCAACGCCAAGCTCTACACCAGGAACATAGTTTACTGACGGAGTTAGCTTGGCTTGCTGCTCACGGTTTACTGCATCTACTGGGCTGGGATCACCCTGACGAAGAAACTTTACAAAAAATGTTCCGTCAACAAGAAATATTACTGAAAAAAATAGGTATTACTATTGACTTGAAATAGATGTTGATTACACTGAGATTAAGCTGAAGATTTATTTAGCCTACCATAATAACTCTGATGGTAAATAGCTATAAATTCTTCCTTATCCTTTCCGTAAACTTAAGATTTTTATCCGTTACTATAACTAGGTATTGTACTCTTATGACCATGTCACAACAAGTTTCTTCTCCACCAAAACCAGATGCTCTAGAAGTTGTAGATTCCAAAAAAAGGGAACTCTCTTGGCAGGTAGCTGCAAATTTATTCATGAGTTTTAAGTATGCTTGGTCTGGTATCAGCTATGCTTTCGTTACTCAAAGAAATTTTCGCATTCACGTATGTGTTTGTGCTCTTGCCATTAGCTTAAGCCTTGTTTTAAGCCTTTCACCCGTAGAAATCGCAATCATTGGGATTACTAGTGGTTTAGTATTGGCTTTGGAATTGCTGAACACGGCTCTGGAATCAGTTGTGGATTTAACAGTTAAGCACAGTTACCACGAACTAGCTAAAATTGCCAAAGATTGCGCTGCGGGTGCGGTGCTGGTATCTGCTCTTGTGGCTCTTTTTGTGGCTAGTATATTGATATTACCACCCTTGTTAGAGGTGATATTTTTGGGGCTGTCTTGAAAATAGCTAGGAGTCCCCACAAGGGGAATTAATAAGTAATAAGTAATAAGTAATAAGTAACGTTTAATGTGAATTAAGTGCTGAAACCATTGTAATTGCCTTGATAATTCCAAAACCATGATTTTGGACAAGTTTCAAAACCCTTATAGGAGAAGAGACGTTTTTAATTCACATCAGGCGTAAGTAATAATACCAATTTCAAACCAGAATGCGACAAATAGATTCTTGTAGAGACGTAGCATTGCTACGTCTCTACCGAGGGATGTGTTCTTTGAAGAAGGAAGAAGGAAGAAGGAAGAAGGAAGAAGGTTCAATGTTCCTGGGGGATTCTGACCCCAAGTAATTTAGACCAGTAAATCTATAGATTTACTGGGGTTCCTAAACCCTGGTTGGGCAAGGCATTCATGGCTTACCTTAAAACTTATTTTTGACTCCTGCCTCCTGACTCCAGCATAGATGCCTTGCCCGTTGGCGTAGCCGCCCGCTCAAGGGCTAGGGCTGATAAAATAAAGTACAACTCTTAAATTTATGTAATCTAATGTTGGGTTACGCTGTCGCTTCACCCAACTTACAAAGAATTGATAAACTGATTTAACTTGATTCAGTAAAATCAGGAGTTATCTACTTTGATTATTATTATTGATAATTACGATAGTTTTACTTATAATTTGGTGCAGTATCTGGGAGAGTTAGGTATGAATTTCCCAGTAGCGGCTGATATTAGGGTATTTCGCAACGATCGCATATCCATAGAAGAAATTCAAGCTTTACAACCCGATGGTATAGTTATTTCTCCAGGGCCTGGTCGTCCTGATGATGCGGGTATATCTTTAGATTTAATTGAGCAACTCGGCTCTAATGTACCCATTCTCGGTGTTTGTTTGGGACATCAAAGCATTGGTCAGGTATTTGGCGGTAAAATCGTTTCTGCTCCAGAGTTGATGCATGGTAAAACTTCTGCTATCTCTCATACTGGAGTGGGTGTGTTCCGGGGGTTGGAAAATCCAATGACTGCAACCAGATATCACAGTTTAGCGATCGAACGCCAGACTTGCCCAGATGTATTAGAAATTACGGCTTGGGTGGAGGATGGGACGATTATGGGTGTACGTCACAGGAACTATCCCCACATTGAAGGTGTCCAGTTTCATCCAGAGAGTATTTTGACATCTTCCGGCAAACAACTACTGCAAAACTTTCTGGAAACGTTATCGAGTCGAGAGCAGAGTTAATGAAACGACGACAGTTAATGGGCTATGCTGGTGCGGGTTTATTCGCATCCCTATTTACTAATTTCACAGCCAATGCCCAATCTGCCAATTCACTATCAATTCAGTGGCTTGGTCATACCTGCTTTCTATTCACCGGAGGCGGGACAAAAATTCTAACTAACCCCTTTCGTCCCATCGGTTGTACTGCTAAGTATAGAGCGCCAAATGTGGTCAGTGATCTAGTTGCTATTAGCAGTCAACTACTGGATGAAGGGTATGTGGATAAACTACCAGGAAGCCCCAAATTAATTTTTGAACGGGGTATCTATAAGTTTAAAGGTATGCAGTTTCAAGGGATAGGCATAGATCACGATCGCCAAGGAGGTAGGCGGTTCGGTACAAATACAGCTTGGCTATGGAAACAAGCAGGGATTAAAATTCTCCACTTGGGGGGAGCTGCTGCACCCATTTCGATCGAGCAAAAAATTCTCATGGGTCGTCCTGATGTGGTATGCATACCCGTAGGCGGAGGTCCGAAAGCTTACGATGGGAAAGAGGCAAAGGCAGCAATTGATATTCTCAATCCTAAAATCATCATTCCCACCCATTACCGCACCCAAGCCGCAGATGCCCAACAATGCGACATTGCAGCACTGGATGAATTTCTGAATCTGATGTCGGGAGTACCAGTCAAGCGTAGCAATGGCGATAGTATTACCATCCAACCTCAAGGTTTACCTAAAGATAAAATTATCCGAATTTTGAGCTATAAATTTTAACAATCCTTGGGGAAAGTCCCCCATTGGAGTACTCGGAACCGGGGGATGAGAGAAAGGGCAGAGACTTGAACTCATAACGAATATATGGAAAAATATTGGTGGTTGCGACCCACCCACACGGCTGCAAACAACAGGCGACAGTAGCGGTAAGACGCGCAGCCTCGGTAAAAGCGCGTGAGAAAGGGGGAAAGATCCCGGTCACTGGTTCGCATGATTACGTTCTGCGGTAAAAAACAAGCCACACAGGGATGTACGGAAAAGAAATATAACTGCCTGCGGGAGGCGGGCGGCTGCGCGGGTTCTTCCTTGAGAGGATAAAGGTAGTAATACCAGAGACGCTGTGTAAGACCATCATCGGGTTTAGTCCCGAATACCTTTGTGGTATCCCCAACTTGGCAACGGCGAGTGAGACGCGAAGCCCCAGACGTAGCGAAAGCGGAGTCTGTGGGTACTTCACTAATAGAAGAAGGTGTTTAGTAAAAGGCAAACAACAAATGGATGTGAAGCTGATTCTGGTTGCTTTAACAGGTCTTTTTACCCTCTCATGCCTATTTTTTGGTACGAAGAACGGGTTTTATGATTCTGATAACTACCACGGTAATGGCTCTGCTCATTGATGAGATCGGTTTGACCAACATATACCCTTAGTCCCCAAGTAGAAGGATTATTGTTACCCATGTTTTTGATGACATTAGGGGTAGAAGGGAGGTTTACTCCCCCAACAAATATCCGCCACACCAGGGAATAGGGGCGCGTCATGGCATTTGCCCCAGGGGTTTGGAGGGAAATAACACATGAGCGATCGCTTGTCAGCATCCTTTGGTAGCTATGCCGAGGAAGCTGCTAGTGAATTAGATTGTTTTACTTATGGAGTTCACCATCACGGCGAAGGTGTCTGTTTATTAGTTAGATTAGGACCCCATCGCCTGTTACTAGATTGTGGCTTAGTTGATATTTCACCCATAGTTAAGGATTTGGGTAAGTCTTCTGGTTCGACAGGTTTGTCTTTACCAATGGATGCGGTGTTGGTAAGTCATGCCCATCCAGATCATGCCAGGGGTTTACTAGAATTGCATGGGGCATTTCCCCTGTTGCCCATCTATGCTAGTGAGGTCACGAGCAAGTTACTACCTTTGAATTGGTTGGAGCAGGAGCAGCCCATCCCTCAGTTTTGTCAGGCATTACCGTTACGAACCCCTGTGGAACTGAAAGAGAACTTGGTAGTAGAGTTATACCCTGCTGGACATCTACCGGGAGCAGTGGCGACATTGCTGACTTACATTACTCCCAAACGCTCTTACAAGTTGATGTACACAGGGGACTTTTTTCTGTCTAACTCGCGGTTGGTAGAGGGATTACGTCTAGAAGAGTTACGGGGACTAGAATTGGATGTGCTGATAGTTGAAGGCACCTATGGCACATCCCGCCATCCCCACCGCCGCCATCAAGAAAACCAGTTAGCCGAGAGAATTAATGGAGCGATCGCTGACGGTTACTCTGTACTCCTACCCACCCCTGCTTTAGGATTAGGACAAGAACTGCTGATGTTGCTCCGCAGTCACCACTATTTTACAGGTAGGGATATAGATATTTGGGTGGATGGGGCTGTAGCTACTGGCTGTGATGCCTATTTGGAATTGCTGCCCCATCTCCCTTCTTCTGTGCAAAACTTTGCCCGCCACCAACCCCTATTTTGGGATGAGAGGGTGCGTCCTCGGGTACGCCGTTTACAACCAGAACAACGTTCTGATGTGTGCAAATCTGCTTGTATTGTCCTGACTGACTCCACAACTAACTTCAGTGAATACTATCAATCGGAAACGGAGCGTTGGTTAATTCTCATACCAGAAAAAACAGAAATTCAATTTGACGAGCAAGATTTAAAAGGGGCGATTGTAGAAACTTATCTGTTGGCACAACACAGTGATGCTCCTGGTACAACCCAACTAATCCATAATTTACGTCCCCAACACGTTGTATTTATTCACGGTTCTCCTTCCTATTTAGCCGATTTGACTAGCTTAGAAGAACTGCAAAACCGCTACCACGTACATTCCCCAGCAGAGGGTAAATTAGTAGAATTACCCATAGGTGAGACATTTTTACAACCTGCTGCCCCTGATAGCCATTATGAAGGAGAGCTGACAGAGTTAGGGACAGTGATCACAATCACATTCCCCAATGCGATCGCCACAGATCCTCGTTGGCGACAATTTGCCGATACTGGCTTAGTGGAGGCTCGTTGGCAGGGAGAAGAGTTGCTTTTACGAGGTCTATCACCAAAAGAACTGATTCACCAAACAAGCGATCGCTATACTTGGTCTGATTTAGATTGTTGCGGTACTTGCAAGTATCAAAGAGGACAGCGATGTTGGAATCCTGCTTCCCCTTTATATAATTTTAAGGTCACTCTTGAAGGTTATTGTCCAGCTTTTGAACGCAGTCAAGATAATCCAGATATTGACAAGTCAAGGGAAATTTAGAATTTAGAATGAAGAATTTAGAATGAAGAATTTAGCTGCTATCTCGTTCCAAGGCTCAAGCCTTGGAATGGAGTTTTCGAGGCTCTGCCTCTTGTTGAAGGCGGCAGAGCCGCCAAGACTGCATTTCCAGCTAGAAACTGGAAATGAGAGTACATAAGGATGTGGTCATTGCGATGAAGTCAGTAATCTCATTGACTCGAACTGCTACGATAGAACGCAACTTGGTATGAATCAAGAGTAAAGATAATTTTGTTGGTGGGTAATACCCACCTGATATTTTTCACCCCATCAACAATATGCAAAAACAAATATTTGCGGACTTCGACACCCAAGGTATTTTTGTCTACCAGGCCTTTAAACCCAGTATCGCTGAAGACGCGGTACGTCTAAGTACATTTGGTAAAGGTTTTAATTTAGAAAGAATGACTTGGATTAAGCCTTCCTTTTGTTGGATGCTCTATCGTTCTGGTTACGCCACTAAACACAGACAGGAAAGAATTCTCAAAATTAAATTATCCCATGAAGGATTCCAAACTATCCTTTCACAAGCAATTCCGACGATATTTGACCCAGATATATTTACATCGGAATTTGAATGGAAACGAGCCTTAGATAACTCTGAAGTCCGCTATCAATGGGACCCAGAACGGGATTTATACCTGCGAAAATTGGAGGTGCGATCGCTACAATTAGGTATTAGAGGTAGCATGGTACATAACTATGTAAATACCTGGATTTTGGGCATCGAAGATGTGACACAATTAGCCCATGCTGTTAAAGCAACTGTGGATCAAAAACAGAAGCAAATGCCACAAGTTCCTCAAGAATTACTATATGAAGTCAATCCTGCGATCGCAAAAACTCTAGGAATCTCGACACAAGATCCCCGACTTTTTCCAAAAGTCGGGGATCTGAACGCGTAAATTATTATAAATATCACTTGACAAAACTACCCTCTTGTATATTAAAAGCGTCGGCAACTCTAGGGATATTATGCTCCACTAAATCCATGCCTTTAATCTCATCTTGGGAAAAATAACCGTATTCAGTGGTTTCATTACTTAGACTTAAAGTCCCACCAATCACTTCCACTTCAAAATTGAGCGCCACCACATGACAGCGTTCCCCATCAGCATATTCCAACAAGTAATCAGGACTGCTATACACCCCAATCAACCGCTTTACCTTCACTTGTAAACCCGTTTCTTCCAACGCTTCCCTAACACAAGTTTCTGTCACACTTTCCCCAGGGTCCATCCTGCCACCGGGCAAACACCAACGCCCATTATCCGTCCTCCGGGTAAGCAATATTTTTTCGCGGCACTCGTCAAAGATAACAGCCGAACATCCCAAGATTACCTGTCCTAGTTTACCAACGCGATCGCCTTGAATTATTTTTACCATTTATTACTTATTACTTATTACTTATTAACTTCCAACAAACCTGGTGGGGGAGTAATTTCAATCCGACGCGCTGACAAATCTACCACAGGTGCGATCGCTTTCACAAATGGAATCAAAATATTCTGATTTGACTTTCCTTTTTTCTTCCCTTCCTCTCCAGCAGGTTCCACTTCCAACAAATCATGTCCCGCTGCAATCACATCTACTACCGTACCTACCAATTCCCCCGTTTCCTGGAGATATACCTCTACCCCAATTAAATCTAATACATGGTATTCATCCTCCCCCAACGTCGGGCGATCGCTCGCTGGAACCATTAATTTGCAACCGCGCAGTTCTTCTACCTGGTTACGATTTTCTACCCCTGCTAGTTTGATTACATATAATTTTTTACCATCAATATAACGTCCCGATAGTAATTCTACTGATGTCGGTGTATTTTCTCCCGGACGCAATAACCAACGGGTTCCTGGAACCTCAAACCGTTCTGGGAAATCTGTTTCTGGATAAACCCGCATTTCTCCACCCAAGCCCTGGGGAGCGACTATCTTACCAATTTCTATCCATTCGTCCATTTGACCGACGCACAGCAGGTAAACCACGAGCAGTGTACCAAAACCTTCGTGTTTTAGTACACTGACAATAATTATTTCTAATAATTTACGAGGCAGTTCCTTCTACAGCACCACCGACATTTTTCCATGCTGCTAGACCACCTGTGATTTCAGCCACATTAGCAAACCCAATTGACTTTAATCTTCTGACAGCGTCCGCAGCTTGCTCATCGCTTTCACCATATACATAAATCTCCCGTTGGTTGTGCAAACTTGCTCTAGCACGGTTCACCAAGTCTTCCATGTCAATTGGCAACGCACCCATGATGTGACCTTGGTTGAAAGTGCAGCGATCGCGCACATCAATAATAGTAAAAGCTGGCTGTCCCCATTCTAAACGAGATTTAATGTCATGAACATCGGCATTGGCCATAGCAATTTCTCCTACAATATTTGCCTAATTAATATTTTCGCTCAATTCCTACCACAAGCAATTTAGCAAAAATCGGGTTTTTTCTCAGTTATTCTTATAATTTATAAATATTTTTATTTAACTTTAAAAGCATTAATTAAGTTACTTGAAAAAATATTAATTTTTGTAATCTAATGTAATTAAATATAGAAATTTTATACATTACTTTGATATTGTCCTAAACTTGAGTTTATGGCATCTAGGATTCAAGTTTTACCAACAGAGGTCGTACATTTAATTACAGCGGGAGAGGTGATTGACTCTTTAGCTGCGGTGGTACGGGAATTGGTAGAAAACTCCCTGGATGCGGGAGCTACAAGAATTATCATTTCTGTATGTCCGCAAAATTGGTGGGTGCGGGTAGCAGATAATGGTTGTGGGATGAATCTAGATGATTTGCGGCAAGCGGCTACTGCCCACAGTACGAGTAAAATTGGCAGTTGTGATGATTTGTGGAAAATTAATAGTCTGGGTTTTCGCGGGGAGGCTTTACATAGTTTAACGACTTTGGCAGAAGTGGAAATTTTGAGTCGTACTGCATCACATTTATCTGGCAATTCCATAGGGGAAAGTAATGGTTGGCGGGTAGTTTATAGTCATGGAGGAAAGGCTGAATCAATAGAGGCAGTGGCTCTGGCTCCGGGAACGGTGGTAGCGGTAACAAATATCTTTGGTAATCACCCTACTCGTCGTCAGGGTTTACCTGCCACGGCTCAACAACTCAAAGCAGTACAAGCCACAATTCAACAATTTGCCCTGTGTCACCCCCATGTACATTGGCAAGTTTGGCAAAATAAGCGGGAGTGGTTCAGTATATCTCCGGTGACGAGTATGAAACAACTGCTACCACAAATTTTGCATCAAGTGCGTAGCAGTGATTTACAGGAGGTAAAATTGCAACTATCTCCTCCCCATAAAACTTTGGATTTAGTCATGGGATTACCCGATCGCTGTCATCGCCATCGTCCTGATTGGGTTAGGGTAGCAGTTAATGGTAGGATGGTAAATACCCCGGAATTAGAACGGACTATTCTTGGTGCTTTTCACAAGACATTACCCCGCGATCGCTATCCAGTTTGTTTTCTCCATCTATGCATTTCCCCAGATAGAGTTAACTGGAACCGCAACCCCGCCAAAACAGAAATTTATCTCCAGGAACTGAGCTATTGGCAAGAGCAAGTAAATCAAGGGATTGAGGAAGGATTACGGATCAATTCCACCCATGTGCCCGAAGCTACCCATACCTCCAGGGTGGGGAAATTAATTAAAGCCGCAGAACAAACCAGTGATTATAATCTCAACCCCTCTACAAAGAATCATTCCCACTCCCTCAAAGCCGTTGCTCAAGTTAACAATACCTACATTGTTGCCGAACATCCAGGGGGAATGTGGTTAGTAGAACAGCATATTGCCCACGAGCGGGTGTTGTATGAACAATTGTGCGATCGCTGGCAAATTGTAACCGTAGAACCCGCAATTATTGTGTATCAATTATCAGCACAGCAGGTGGAGCAATTACAGCGTATTGGTTTAGATATAGAACCCTTTGGTGAAGATATGTGGGCTGTGCGGAGTATACCCGCCATGTTAAAAGGGCGGGAAGACTGTGGGGATGCAATTTTGGAGCTTAGTCGGGGAGGGGACTTACAAACTGCCCAAGTTGCCGTTGCCTGTCGCAGTGCGATTCGTAACGGTACGCCTTTAGAACTGCCACAAATGCAGACATTATTAGACCAATGGCAACGCACTCGCAACCCCCGCACCTGTCCTCATGGTAGACCGATTTATTTGGCTTTAGAAGAGTCTGCTTTAGCTCGGTTTTTCCGCCGTCATTGGGTAATTGGTAAGAGTCATGGTATTTAGGAGTCGTGGGTATGAGCGATCCCCGACTTCTTCAAGAAGTCGGGGATCTGTCACCTGTGAATAAGTAATAAGTAATTAGGACTTACGCAACTAGTACCGCTACGCGGAAGTCAAAAGTCAAAAGTCAAAAGTCAAAAGTATTGTGAACTCTTACTTTGACGTTTTATAAATGGTTGCTTTATTTCCGCCGTGCTGTACTAGCTTATTTTTTCTGTAGGGGAGGCAAAATGCGGTGTAGATTTTCTGCCCGCATTATTGCCGTTGTGTGACGTTGCGATAATATTTGAACGTAGTAATGAGACTTATAACATCACGCACCAACCACCGATTGTGACCGAACAAGGCAAAAGTAAAAAGTAAAAAGGCAAAAGTAAAGAAAAAGAAAAATGGTCACCAAGCCCCTAAATTTATTTATGGAACGGAGTAAAAACATTTGTTTCGATACAGGTAGTGCAAGAAACAATACGTCC
>JASJDS010000052.1 GCA_030065055.1 Calothrix sp. MO_192.B10 | reverse complement strand
TTATTTATGGAACGAAGTAAAAACATTTGTTTCGATACAGGTAGTGCAAGAAACAATACGTCCGTAATCTTATCCCCTCAATTTATTTATTTATGGGGATTATCTTTTTACTTTTTACTTTTATCTTTTTACTTTTTAACGATTTGAGTTTTCCCTTCGATGCGCCCATTGTGAAGATAAAAATGTTCATCCCAAATTTGACGACGAGGATTAAATAAAGGGACTATTTCTTTGGTAACTTGATCTATAGTGGCAAAATCAGAACCTTTATGGCGGTTACAAGATAAACATGAAAGTGCTAAATTATCTGCAGTGGTTTCACCACCATGTTTTACTGCAATAATATGGTCTACTTCATAGGTATAAATAGAAAAATCCTGATCAATAAGACAGTATTCACAGCGTTTTGAAGCTCTATTGATTACAAATTTACGCAGTTCCGCAGAAACATAATCAGAAGTCATGTTTATTAATCGCGTTTGAGAGCTCGTGCTTTTAATAAAATCATCATATGTTCTAATTGCTCGTAAACATCTAACTCTGCTAATTCTCTTGAACTAAGTGTTGCAGAACGATTTTTTTCTAATAACTCTCCCAACCGCGTTTGAGCTTGGGGTGAAACTTTAAAAGCAATAATTTCTTCTGGTGTTGGACGCTTAATTAAAAAATCAAGAACTTCTTGATAAACTGCGGGAATATCTGTAGTGTCGGTTGTAACTTTTGACTGGGAATGTACTGGCAAATTGGCAATATCTAACAATTGCCACAATAATTCAGGTAAGCGATTTTGCAGAGGTTTCAAACGTTGAGCTAGTTCATCAGGAATTTGAATCGTTAATTCTGCCATTGCTAATATCGCTATCCGGCTTATTTCGTATTCCAATTATAACTAAATTGAATTATCCATTCCTTCCCTCCCTCACTCCCTCACTCTCCTACCCTACACCGAAGCCGCTATCGCGTCTACACTCCTTCCCTCTTCCTCCCCCTTGTGGCATAAATTAATAAGTGCAAGAATATGCATTTATTCAGCATACCCTAAATAATTTGGACGGGCAGGGATGCCCATCCCACAAGAGTTAGACTAATTTAGGCTATATAGAGTTCATATGGGGCTAGAAACGGTTGCTCTAAAAACCACCTCTACGTCCCCAACGTTGACGGCGCTGTTGTTTTAACTCAGCCATTTTTGCCCGTTGTTCCGGTGTAAGTACCTTACGCACTGCGAGCTTTTTCTCAAACCGCTTCAGTGATAATTGTTGACGAATACCTTGAATTTTGTCGTATTGTTGCCTTAGTTCTTCATCAGTAGCGGTATTACTTCCCATGAGTTGACGCATTTCCTGCTTGGCTACTTTCATTTCTTGCCGTAAACTTTGGGTATCTTTTTTGGCTTGGTTGTGAATTGACTGAATCTCCTTGACTTGGTTATCATCCAATCCCAATGCTTGTTGCATACGTTCCAAACGTTGCTGTTTATTACCCCATCTTTTTCTTTTCCTAAAGGGCATATCATCATTGGATGGGTTTTGAGCAATGGTTTGCACTTTGTAGGAACTGGAAGTTTGACTTTGGTTAAATGAAGCGGCAATGCTGCTCATGGGTACGAGTAAGGATGCAGCTAATATGGTGGATGCGGAAATGGTACGCCAGTTCATAATATTTCTCCTGGATATGTTTGAGTTCGTAAAGTGTTGAATAAAATTTGCTATCCTTGCGAACAATTTCATCCTAAGAAATCTGCCTGATAATTACATGAATCTCTAATCCCAAATCTCAGGTATCTCAGGTACTATAACCATCTAGTACTTTTGGCCTATATGGAGTCTTGCAGGTAGTACCTGGGCAACTTTCAACTATTGATTACTTTGATTTATATTAAAAGTAGTAAAAATATTGACAGCAACTGGCTGCTGTTGTTATGCAACGGTTGATTTGGAAAAAACACCCTTTTCGTCTTTTATTTTATTTAGAGTTAACTCTGTTAGGAATTAGCTTATTAGCTGCGTTTTCTCCCTTATTCCCTCATCGGTTTCATTTACAGAATCCACCCAATATCCCTGACATCCTGACACCCATTACTTTGCCAAGTTTGGGAATCAGGTTTCGCCCAATCGTAATTCCCATTATTGCAGCTTTGGCTGCCTTGGGTTTGCGATTGCCCTTTGGTTCTCGCTTTGCCCAAGTGATGTATACAAGCCTGGGATTTGGCTTGAGTTGGTTGGCTGTACTCTTGGGAGGAAGGGGAGAAAGGGTATTTCCTTCCCTGTTGCTGGTGGTGGTAATCCGTGCTTGCTTGATGTTTCCTTGGAAAGGACGCATACTAGTAGCGATCGCAGCCTATGGTTCTTTCCTAATGATGCTATTTATGTCATTTATTGGCATGACTCCTTTTGGCATCCCCTTAGGTAGAAGATTACCTCGTCTATTACGCAGAATGCCAGATGAGCTGGTACAGCCTTTTTTAATTAATTTAAAGCTAAATTCGGCGTTATTATTTGCTTTGGTGTTAATGTTTGTGCTGTTGTTGGTAGGGACTCTACTGGCTGAGAAACAAAGCCGTCAACAACTATCCCTTGCTAATCGTCGCTTACGTGAATATGCATTATTAATTGAAAACCAAGCTACCCTACAGGAAAGAAACCGCATTGCTAGGGAAATTCATGATTCTGTGGGTCATTCTCTCACAGCCCAAAGCATTCAATTAGAAAATGTGGCAATGCTATTAGATGATCAAGATGTGGAACAGGCTACTCAACATCTACAAAAGGCGAGACAATTGGGTAAAGAAGCCTTACAAAATGTCCGTCAGTCCGTTGCTACTCTCCGCAATCACCCTTTGGGGGGACAACCACTCACAGTTGCTTTAACCAAATTGGTGCAGGAATGTGAGAAAACAAATGGTATTCAAATTAATTCTGAAATTAACTTAAGTTATCCCCTATCAACGGAAATATCTACAGCCATCTACCGAGTAATTCAAGAAGCATTGACTAATATTTCAAAACACAGTCATGCAGATAAAGTCCGCCTTATTCTCAAGGAAAAGACAACAGGTATTTTAGTGTCAATTAAAGATAACGGTCAAGGGTTCAATCCCCAAGAAAATACCACAGGATTTGGACTCCAAGGGATGCGGGAGAGAATAGAAGTATTGGGCGGCCATCTTGATCTTACCAGTCAACCCGGTAAAGGTTGTAAAATTCAGTTTGAGATACCACTATCGGCAGATGAAAATCCGAGTTTTACTGGTTGACGATCAAAGCATTATTAGGGAAGGCCTTGGTAGCTTATTACGCAGCAAGCCTGATATCGAAATTGTCGGAGAAGCAGAAAATGGTCAAATTGCCGTGGAAAAAGCGATCGCTCTCCAACCAGATGTAGTCTTAATGGATGTGCGAATGCCAGTCATGGACGGGGTTGCAGCAATTCGTTCCCTACGACAGAAAAACCCTAATATCAAAGTGCTGGTGCTGACAACTTTTGATGACGATGAATATATTACCCAAGCCATGCGCTTTGGTGCTAAAGGATACCTTCTCAAAGATACCCCATCAGCAGAACTAGCTGAAGCTATCCGTGCAGTTCATAAAGGCTATACCCAAATGGGACCAGGATTATTTGAAAAGGTAATGCTAGCCCCTCCCACTGCCGAGCCAGAACCATCCCCTGAGTTCGAGCAGTTAACCCCCAGGGAAAAGGAAGTATTACAATTAATTGCCCAAGGATTGAACAACCGGGAAATTGCCAAAGCCCTTTATATTTCCGAACGCACCGTCAAGAACCACGTTAATAGTATACTAGGTCGGCTGAATTTGCGCGATCGCACCCAGGCAGCTATTTTTGCCAGTCGCTTACCTTCTGGGAAAGAGTGAAAAATATTTCCAATTCAAGCATACACGTAGTGCGATGGGATACCGCGTCCTTGTCAATCCCATGTTTTGAAACGTGGGTTCTTCTTCCTTCTTCCTTCTTCCTTATTCCTTCTTCCTTCTTATCCCCCATAAGCCACGCCACCAGCACGGCGAGGATCGGCTGCTGCGGATAAACCAAGGTGAGGATGCCATAAACTACCTTGAACTCCACCAAAATACATCGATCGCTCCGGAAATTGGTGTATCATAAATCCTTCTATTCCTTGCATAGGCAGTCCTGATTCCCAAACTATGGTGGGTTGCTTTGCTAATACTTCATAATGGAGTCGAGGATGGGCAATAGCTTCTTCTAAGGACATTCCTAAATGTATAAAGTTTAACAATGCTTGGGCGATCGCGGTGGTAATGCGGGAAGCACCAGGGGAACCGATGGCGAGTACCGTACCATCCTGACGACGGGCAATGGTTGGTGCCATATTGGAAGTGAGGCGAGTTCCTGGGGATAAGCTATGTAATCCTTGGGGATGTAGTTCCATTTCTCCCAGGGAATTATTAAAGCACAGTCCCGTACCCGGAACCATAACCCCGGAACCATAACCAGCAGAGGCAGTGATAGAACAAGCTAAACCGTTGCTATCCACCGTTGACACATGGATAGTTGAGGGAGATGTCAGTAATGCTTGGAAATCTCCCTGCTTTGCTAATGACAACAGTTGTGCAGCTTCAGCCCAGCTATTATTATCTCCGTGGAAATGTTGCTGACGGTATCCGAGGACAGCTTGCTGGATTTGTGACACCTTTTGTACCGTGGTTGCATCCCATACTTGCAAAGACTTATCATTCAGTAATAACAACATCGCCGCCAAACAAACCCCACCCACAGCCGGGGGAGGATTAGTCATAATTTCCCAATCATCAAAGTTTATCCGAATAGGCGATCGCTCAATTGCCTGATAAGCTGCAAGGTCAGCAGCTGTTAATAATCCTCCATGCTCTTGTATGTGGCTAACAATTCGCTGTGCTAATTCCCCGGTATAAAAAGTCTTTACCCCTGACTCAGCAATTAAACGCAAGCTATGGGCAAGATGGGGAATATGCACAATCTCCCCCTCCTGGAGAGAACTACCATCTTCATGGTGTAATGCTTGGTAAGTTTCGGGATGCCAACTAAAGATTGCTTGGTGGGTATGCAATAAGTAATCAGCAGCACCACCTAATAGGGGAAATCCCCGTTCCGCCCATTGCAGAACTGGAGCAACTACATTTGCCCAGGGAAGATTCCCATATCCTGCGCTAGCCATGCCCAAACCAGCAAAGATTCCCGGAGTAGCAATAGTGCCATAACCAACCAGGGTGCGGATAACATCGCTACCCCCATAATCAAACAACGCCTCATTCATTTCCTGACCAAAACGCTCTTTCCCTAATCCCCTTCCTGGCATCTCTGCATAGGCATCAATAACCACAGGGTCATGTTGGGGATGCCAGATGGAAATAAAACCACTGGCTCCAGGAGCCATCACCCCCAAATCGGTACACATGGAAACTAGGGTCGCAGCAAGGGCAGCATCAACCGCATTACCACCCATATCGGCGACTGTCGCGCCAGCATCAGCTGATATTTGAGAACCGGAGGCAATACTTACCCGTGGCATAGGAATAGGATGTCGAGGAAATATGAGATGTAAAATATTATTATTAATTTAACTTTGTCAACCATAAAATAGTCTACAATTAATGTAAATATACGCATTGACAAAAGCTCCTATATATGTATTAAAAAGTGGGTATAAAATTTCCATCTGGGAAAGCAATTGCCTATGGTTAATAAATAATGATGGTCACTGTGGACAATGCGTAAATAGGCGTTTTTGTAGTTTTGGAGCGATCGCCACTCCGAACTGGATAACTGGAATTACCTGATGGCATGGCTAGAGATGAGAAAGCATTTCAATGGTAATTGATTGACCCTGTTTGCAAGTATTACAGATTTAGTGACATTTATTGTTCCTTTGCTAGGAAAACGTCATATCTAATGAACACAGTTCTTGTAAGGATGTGGTTGTTATGCTGAAGTCGATTAAACTTGCATTTTTGGGATTGGTTGCTACATCTCTAACATTCTCAATTATTCCTCCAGTTGAAGCTTTTGTCTCAACAACAAAGAGCGAGCCTGTGGTTACTGAGGAAGATAATATAACTTTGGTTGCTCAACGCTATGATCGGTATCGCCGTTATCGCCGTTTTCGCCGTTTTCGTCGCTATCGCCCTTATGGTAGGTACCGTCGTTTTCGTCGCTATCGCCCTTATGGTAGATATCGCCGCTATCGTCGCTATCGCAGGTATGATAATGACTGGTATCCCGGTGATCGTCGCTATCGTCGCTATCGCAGGTATAATCGCTATCGTCGGTATGGAAGAGGTCGTAGATGTTTCTATCGTATCCGGTACAATAGATATGGCGATCGCTACCGCGTCCGCATATGTCCTTAGTCCTATGTGATTTTTTTAATTGGTCAGAATTGACGTGTTTAGATCCCCGACTTCTATCCTAGGAATTGCTACAATGTGCGGATATTGATTCAGAAGTCGGGGATCACCTTAACTAGCCATCAGAAGTTTGATCGATTTTTGATTAATTTCCGGATTGAGGATCTACCAAGATGTATTAAAAGTTGTGGTTATTTCACATTCCGGAGGGTAAGAAACATGACTCGTAAAAAAACTCGCACCCAGACCAAACCCATTTCTACTGAGTCAGGTGGTACTAGAGCTACTAATAGCAATAATCAAAACAATAATCCAAATACCAAACCAAATTGACCATAGTATATAAATCTCAATTAATTAGTGGTAATTGACTAGTACTGCTGCGGTTAAATCAAAAGTAAAAACAACCTTATTTCAAACTGGTGAATTGTTGAAAATGGTTAGTTTATTGATGTCTTTTCTACTAGAATTTACCACTCAAATATCTATCTACTAAACATAAGTATCGATTATATTTTTGTCACGACTCGCGCTACCCAGAGCGACTATCGTCGTCGCGGGGTCGCTCGTCAACAGTAATCATTAATGGGTTTTCTCTATGTGAGAGATGTATATAAATAAGCATCTCTCTTTTTTTTTATCCACAAGTCCGGAGGCGCGTAGTATTTTTCATTCTGGAAATTTCCTTAATTCCCCCGCCTGTAAAACAGTATTTATCACAGCGTCACACACCCTACAATCATAAATGTGCCAGTTCCGTAAGTCCTACATATATTTACTTAATTATCTGGAATTTTATCTGACATTCTGTATGTAATACTAAGTTGCATTCAAAGATAGTACCCAGTCATTGCAACGTAAGGCAGCAATCTCATTGACTCGAACTACTATGATAGAACGCAACTTGGTATAAAAATATTATCAGTTATAAAGAGGTAATTAAAATGAAAAGAAGACGCTATGTACCTCCCACGGGAAAACCAAGAAAAACCGAAGCAGGTTATAGTTTTTTGATGAATCAGGATTTTTCTGACAAAGAAAATACCAGTAATATAAGTTCCCAAAATTTCGTAATAATGGAAGATTTGCAGCTCAAAACTCCCTTGGCATTAGGGGGTAGAGAGGCACTCCGGTACGATATTTTAGAAAAATCACCTAAATATAAATATATCCAGAGAGAAATTAGTCGCTTTTCCAACCGTAGGACACCACCTAGAACTCTAGGCAAACCATATAAAAGAGAGAGCGGTGGCACAGCATAACAATAAATGATTTAATCTTGACCAAAAAAATAGAGTGGATACAAGCCCCCGGATTCATCCGTGGAGAGTTAAGGGGAATTTAGAATTTAGAATTTAGAATTCCGGGCAGGGGTTGGCATTAATTATGGTTTGATATGCCATTGTTTGAATGGTTGACAAGGGTACTTCTGCAAAATATTGGCGTTGGAATTGCTCTTCACGGATAGCTGCTAAAAAATGACCGATCGCCGCCTCTGGATTGTCTGATACTATGTTTCCAGGTTGGCTGATTTGTAAATGCCGATCTTGTCTTTTGGTAATAAAGCCACAAGCTGTTAATGCTTGTATACCGAAAAATAAACAGCGATCGCCTATTCGTAGTTTATCTAAAAGTTGTGTCCGAGTCACTAATTTTTGGGTACGGCTGAGATATTTAGCTACTCCTACCAAAGTCAGCCAAATTTGCTCTGGTGTTTCATGATTTGGCTCACCCCAAGCGATGGCTAATGGTTGTTGATTATATAAACATCGCCTCACCCAAACTCCCAAGTCATCCCAACAAGAGGGGCAATTTTGTAACAATAGGGGAGTGGAGCCAGATTCTTGATGGTTTTCCGGTGCAGGGGTGGGAAGGTTGCGCCAATCGATAATTTCTATTAGTTGCTGAGTCCAGGAAAATTCTTCCCGAGGACGAACGGCAATAATGCGAATTTCATAACGTTTTTTATGGGTGTTATAGTCCAACTCGACAATGCAGTCACACCTAACTGGTGGTAATTCATCTTTATAATGTCCCCACCATACCCCAGGAAATTTAGCCTTACTGGAGTCATCCCGAATATCAAACTCTGTTTTAATGTACTGTACCTTCTTCCCCCGCCAATCTTGCTGATTGCGATGCCAACTATTCTCAAACCAACAGTTCTGAATCAGCAATTTGGGTACGGGATTACCCATACCACAAGGTTCTAATAATTTCAATTCTGCAAATAATTCTTTACCCAAGTCGGCTACTGTCACCGTTAAGTCTGCTGTTACCGTCGCGCTTAAGGTTGCACCTGCTAAATTTTGCCGTAATTGCTGATTAATCGCTTGGGTAAATAAGGGAATATTTTCCACCGCCAAACTTAACCCGGCGGCAAAAGGATGTCCACCGAACCGATGTAATAAATGTGCTTGGTCTTTAACTAATTGGTATAAATCTACTGAGTTGACAGAACGAGCCGAACCACGGGCAAGGGCAGCATTCCCTGTTAAATCTCCCCTATTTTCCACCCCTTCTGTACTTAAAAGAATGGTGGGACGACCTGTTTCTTGGGCGACTTGCCCCGCGACTAATCCCAACACACCTGGTGCCCACTGGGAATCTGCCAATACTATGACACTGGTGGTAGATAAGTCCATTTGGCTGAGTTTACGCTCTACTTGCCGTGCCACATCCTTTTGTAAAGACTTGCGGCGAGTATTTGCCAGTTCTGTGACCTCTGCTAGTTCTTGCACCCGTTGATGGTTCCGGCTAGTCAGTAATTCCACGCAGAAAATAGCATCACCTTGGATACGACTCACAGCATTAATCCGGGGACCAAGACCAAAGGAAATATCCGTGGGGCGATCGCCATTTCTCTGGCATAATTCTAATAATCTGCCCACACCCGGTCTTCTCCTGGCTGCGGCTGGTTGCTTAAAGTCTGCTTGCAGTTTCTGGATGCCCAACTGTGCTAAATAGCGGCAATCTCCACTCAGTTGTACCAAGTCAGCTATCAGTCCCACGGCAACTAAATCTAATAAATCTTCTAAGGGTTGTCGGGGAATATTGGGCAATATTTCATACATAGCCTCCACTAGTTTATAAGCCACCGCCACCCCAGACAGATGAAATAGTTGATGGTCATCAGGTAAATACCGGGGGTTGATAATCGCTGTAACTGGGGGTCTGGAGGATGGTAAGGTGTGATGGTCGGTGACAATCACATCTATGCCTAGGGTTTCTGCGTAAGTAATTTCACTGATATTAGTACTACCCGTGTCGCAGGTGACAATTAATTTACAGTTGTGTTGAGCTAACCCATCAATACCGGGACAATTGAGTCCGTGGGATTCCGTTAAGCGGTTGGGAATATAATAAGCTAGGTTTTCATGGGGGGTAAAAAATTGTCCCAAACCATCCCAAAGTACGGCTGTGGAGGTAATTCCATCGGCATCAAAGTCACCCCAAATTGCAACTTTTTCGCCGTTTTCCCGTGCTTGCTGTAACCTTTCCACAGCTAGTTGCATTTCTTGGGCAAATTCCCAGGGACTAGCAGGTTGATAAGTACGGGAATTCACGAAAGCAGTTAATTGAGATTCTTCTCTAATTCCCCTCTGCCACAATAATTGTGCCGCATAATATCCGCTAGAAGCAGGAGTGTAAGGTTTTACTGCTTCCACAAACCAATCTGGTGGTTGTTCAGTTGGGGTAATAATCCACTGTTGTTCCATTGTTGACAGTTGACAGTTGACAGTTGACAGTTGATAGTTGATGGTTGAGGGTTGGTGGTTGATGGTTGGTGGTTGATAGTTGATAGTTGATATAGGAATCCTAATTGATTTTTGAAATATACGTAGGGTGTGTTGTCGCGAAGCGCAACGCACCATTATATAAGGGTTTCGGTGCGTTGGACTAGCGTCATAACACACCCTACAGATACCTAATTTTTTTCAATATTCAAACCAGATTCCTATAGTTGATAGTTGATAGATGACGGATAATATCGCCAAATCTACAATGAGACTTCCTCAATATTAGTAATATTTAGTAAGTTTGTATTATTTTTTTCCGAAGCAACAGATTCAGTTACAGTATCTTCTAGGGAATTATTGTCTGAAACTGGGCGATGCTCCTCTGTAACCGCCTGACGGCGATGCTCCCAAGGGGAGCCGTGCAAAGCACGATGTTCTTTCAGAACCGCTACGCGATCGCACCTTGTGGCATACTGGCAATAATCGCAAACTTTCCTACCCTCTGGAACCTGTGGGAAGGCTTTTCCTTGGGCATAATCTACCAACCATTTGGTTAACTTGTTCAATAACCGTTGCAGTTTTTTTGCTGTCTTCTCATGGTGGGCAGAATTGTAATTAAACTTAATACTTTGTGGCTTTCCTTGGGATTGGACAAACCAATAAGTCATAGAAATATTTTCTGGCGCGTAGTCACTAGTTTCAGCTAACACATACATATAAAGACGTGTTTGCCAATTTTGTTCTAAATAACGTTTATTTGGTGGTTTTGGGTAGGTTTTCCAATCAAGAATTTGTGCTTGGGTTGTTTCTGCGATTAGCAAATCATAGACAACAGTGAGTAAATAGTCATTAACTTGCAGGGTGCGGTAATGTTCGCTGTCGCGGAACGTTTCACTATTAACAGTAGGGTGAATAATTTCCGGTGCAGCATCAGCAAAACCAGCCATCCACCTTTGCAATTGGGTATCGGTTTGGAGAAAACTATCAATAGGTAAACCCATTTCTCGCTGTTGCATCAACAGGTGAAAGCGACTACCTAAATTCTGCAATTCTTCATGCTCTGGATTTGCAGGTGAATACAGTTTTTCTAGGTAGGTATGTTGAAATTGACGGGGACATCTTTCTAGTAGGTTAAGTTGTCCTTGAGATAGGCGTAATAATTGTGTTGGCGTAGATAACATTTTTACTCATGGTGAGGTTGGTTGGACTTTGAACAAATATGCTCACTTTGTCATCCATTAGTAAAGCTGTAGATTAAAAATAATTTACGCAAAGATGGTTAGTATAGAAATACTATAACAATCCTATGTTATTTATAAAAATTTACTCCTTTCAGAACCCAGACTTATGTAATCAGCCGAAGTTATAATTTTTCACCAATGCTTTATAACTACCAGGACTTACGCAACTGGCATATTTTTTCTGTAGGGTGCGTGACAGCGCGAAAATAGTTGAACATAGCAATAAGACTTATAAAGTCACGCACCAACCACCGGTTGTGACAATTGCGTAAGTAATTGTTGTAGGTTGGGTTAGCGATAGCGTAACCCAACGATAGCAATGGTTACGTTGGGTTACTCTGCGAGAAGGTGCTCCGCGTCTACATTCTTCAACCCAACCTACATGAAAACTCCAGATTTCAAGATGGATGGGGTTTATTTATAAAAATTTACTCCTTTCAGAACCCAGACTTAGTAATCAGCCGAAGTTATATAAGTAACTGGGTCAAATTAAATATAAAACCTCACCCTGCCTGACGGCACCCCTCTCCTTAATAAGGAGAGGGGATGGGGGTGAGGTTCGATCTTACATTTAATTGTGCCTACCTACTTATCAGGGAAGGTATTTCAAGATTCACAAATAATGGCAGCGAACTTGATATTAGATAATCTCAATCGAACCCGAATGACGCGCTACACCAAAGCCATTCAAATCTGTGGTGTTGCTGGAAATAGTAAAGTCCAAATTGGGGTCGAGAATATTGAAAGAATCCGAAAATAGTGCAAAGTCTTGTTTTATTGCTCCAGCATCTTTGAGCTTCACAGTTCCTTCAAGGACATCAAAAGCAAAATCTATACTACCCACATCAAGACCAATTTTAGTAGTTAGTTTGGGATTAACTAACTCAAAATCAATGTAGTAGTCTAACTGTCCGTCATCATCAACCCCGTCATTGATGTTAATGCCTGAAAATCCTCCTACGAGGTCATTATAGCTACCAGTATATTGATCGTAACCACCTTCACCATTTTCGACATTTAGGGTTCCAGTAATATCGTCAAAACTGACCTTATAATCAACTTTTAAGCCGATATCAGCAATTAACTCTAAATCTAGGAGATTATATTTAAAATTAACAACGGAAAGACTTTTATCTTGTTGCCATAATTCTCCAGCAACTTTAAGGGGAGCCACTGGAGACCTTTTGAGGAGGTCAGCAATGATATCATCTAAATTAATTGAAGTAGCCAGGATTGTATCTGTTACTGAACCTGATACTGATTTACCATTGGTAGTTGTTTTATCAGCGTTAATATCAAGGTCGGGAGTTTCAAAACCTGCACTAATATAATTCAATTTATTTTGTTTCGGCTTTTCTAAGACAGATGTAGATGAACCATCACTACTTTCTGGATCGTATTTATAGCTGGCTTTTTTGGTAATGCTGCGATTTTGCGTGTCAAATGTTTCATTGAAGGAAAAATCAATATCCGTACCAAGTAAGTCAGCGAAATCAAGAGATACGCCACCTGCAGGTGTTTTGATTTTGAAGCCTCCCCCAACATAGAAATCAAAGTCTAAATCAAAGCTAGCGGCTAGATGGGGCGTGGTAGCTTTAAAGGACGCATCATCGCTGAGGGAAGCAAAGGTACCAATGTCGATGGTATCCCCAACTTCAACTGTATCGGGACGATTCACTGAAATTTCAAAGGGAAGGGTAATATCTTGGAGAGTAACTGGGTTAACTTCCAGCCCTGCTTTTAAACCGAGGTCATATTCTACACCTCCAAATGCCTTCACAGAAATACCATCACCCAATCCAAATTTAGTTTGTTTGGTTAAATCTTTGCTGCTATTGCCTAAACTAAAGTACCCTTGATCTCTGTTGCCAACATTAACTGAATCGAGTTGGAAGGTAACGGTATCATAACGTTTAGGGGCTTCATAGTAATAAACAGCACCATCACCATCCCCAGAACCAATGACTAAATCTAGATTACCATCCCCATTTAAATCCCCTAAAGCTGGAGTAGCTCCCTTGCCGATATCAATTTTATTAAAAGCATTGGCAGGATCATTTTTTTGTTTGAGATGTTTATTGATATCCCAAGTATCGTCGGATTGAAGTTCTTGATTTTCAAAATAGCGGATTTGACCATTGCGAACCCCAACAACTATATCAAGTCTGCCATCATTGTTAACATCCATGATGGTAGGGGAAGGATCTCGTTTGCTATCGCTGGTTCCTAGTTCCTTCTTGTCTTGGTAGGTAAAAGAAACATTTCCATTGTCGGCAATATTACCTTTATATAAGTAAAGAGTTCCAGGATCTCCACTATTATTTTTCTTGTTATTGCGACCAATAACAAGATCCATGATGCCATCTTGATTGATATCGCCAAAAGCAAGGGTATTTTTCTTCCCTTCTAAGTCAATCCCACTGAAGGGGTTATTGCTATCATTTTGTTGCTCGAATACACCGTTATTGTTCTGGAAATAACGGATTTCCGTGCGACTACTTAAAATCAAATCTAAATCACCATCGTAGTCAATATCGGCAAAGGTAGGTGAAGGAGAGCCACCTCCACCGATATCATTAATATCAATGGTTGCTCCTCCAGTATCCTTCAAGGACAATTTACTGTTGTCAAGGGATAAATTGCCTTCACCGTCATTGAGATAAAGTTCCAGTTTAGATTTCCCGGATGTGGTTTCTCTACCTAAAACAAGGTCTAAATCTCCATCTTCATCAATGTCAACTAATACTGGCTTGGTTTCCTCTATTTGGGAGGGATCGTCATTGATATCTAAGAGATTTTTGGCTCGGATGTGTTCTCCTTGTCCGTTTTCCAAGGTTCCGTTATTGGCGTAACTGCTCGAATCAGTAATTTCTGTACTAAGTATTCGAGTTGGGTTAGTTAAACTACTAAAATCTAAACCGTCATAGTTAACATCTTGATCGAAACTGTAGTAACTAACTAGTCCAGATTCAGTTCCTGTCAGCTGATTCTCTAAACTTGCACCAATTTCACCTACTGTTAGGGCTTTATTCCAGATTGCAATATCGTCTAAACCGCCATTATAGTAATTATCAACATGCTGACTGCTGCCTAGGGTAATCGGGGAAGAACCGTTAGTGTTACCGGCTGCATCCATCATCGTTCCGTTGATTGTTTTTTCGTACTTATTACCGTTCAAATAAGCAGTAACTGAGCCATTATCAAAGGTTAAAGCTACAGAATGCCAATCACCGGTGGTTAATTCTCCATTCCCTAAAGTAATTGTGTAGTCCCCAGTATTCGTATCGAAGTAAATTATTAAATTACCTGTGTTGGTAATTCCTAGTTCAAAGTTGTCATTGTAAGGATTTGAAGCACGGGCAAGGAAAACATTAGAAACACCGTGATTGGTTTTAGCAGTGGTGAGAGTTTCGGGATTTACCCATCCTGTAATAGTAAAAGCGTTACTTCCTTGTCCGAAAACAGTTTCTGTTTGTTCGTTGGTGATATTAACGTAATCATCTACCCCATCAAGATAGAGATATTGTGAATCTGTAACTAAACTCGTAAACTCAGTTTTCTTAATGGTGATGTTTGCTGTATTAGTGAATTCACCGTCACTCACCTCAACCTCAAATGTTTTACTAGTGCCGGTTTCTTGATATGCTTCCCAGGTATTTTGAAGCCGAGCAGTGTTGGTGCCACTGTGACGATATGCTAGTGCACTTATTTGTTTTTGCTGTCCGATAGTTAAAGAAGAATTCCAAGAACTACCAAAGTTTACAGTCGGATTTACCGAAGCAGAAGGACTAGTGTAGGTTGGATTTTCCCCAAAATCAATTTCACCTGATGTTCCGTCAATGAGAAAAGGAGATACAGTTGAAGGAGGAATCGAATAGGTAAGAGTATCCCCATTGCGATCGCTACCAGTAATTTTACCGATAAAATCTCCGAAAGCAGTTTGGGTACCACCTTGATGGATATAGAAAGTAGTATCGCTTAGTACTGGTGCATCATTGCCGTCGATCAGGTTAACGCGAAGATTAGCTGTTGTAGAAGCACCTTCAGTATCTACTGCTATAATTTCTAAGTCATGGAAGGTTTTTGTTTCGTAGTCGAGAAGGCTGTTATCGGCAATGGTAATTTTACCCGTTTGAGAATCTATGTTGAAAATGCCATCTCCATTCCCTTTGTTAAAGCGGAATACAGCAACATCATCAACATCTGGGTCCCTTAAAGACAGATAATTAGCAATAACATACCCATTGCTAGCATTTTCATCCACATTAACAGTAGGTAATGTTGCCTCATCTGTTAAGGGAGAACCATTTTGAGAAATAATTGGAGCTTCGTTAATGTCCTCAACGGTAATAAATATCTCTTTAACGTAAGTATTACCGTTTCTATCGGTGACTTGTACTTCTAAAGTATATTGAGAGGTTTCTTCATAATTGAGGGGACTACCGTCAGGAACAGTATTGCTTGCATTATTATCGTTATCAAGGACAATTTGACCATTATCTTTAATCCGAAACATTCCCGGTTGACTAGCAGATATAATTTGATAGGCATTAATGCTAGCTGGATTATTAATGGCAACTGAACCGACTACATCACCCCAAGGAGTGTTTTCATCAACTAATAATTCCTGTTGAATGAGCAGATTTTGCGTAAAATCAAAACTGCTAACCCCGTTTAAAGTAGCTATAAGATTACCTTTATAAGATAATTGCCCATTGCTACTATTGAAACTAAATTGATTAATGGAAGTAGCTCCCACCGATGGAGCAATTTGAATCAAGTCAGCGGTAGTAAAATCTTGAACAACATCACTAGAACCCGATGATTGCTCGAAAATAAAGGTATCTGCACCACTTCCACCTTTTAATGTATCGTTACCCAATCCTCCAGCAATGGTGTCATCTCCGCTTCCCCCATCAAGGATATCATTATCAAATCCACCTGCTAAATAATCATTGTTCTCATTACCGTATACTTCATCAGCAGTACTTTGACGACTAAAGTTATCATTTGGTAGAGGAACAGCATCGTAATTTTCAAAGTCACTCTCGTAAGCAAGATTATCTCTAAACGTGACTTGATTATTATTTTGGCTGAGATCGCTTATTGTCGTATTACCGTTAGCATCGCTATTAAAGTTGAGATATAGCCCCAGATTATTCTCATTACCACTTAAGGTTCGATGAATATCAGCTTGGATTTCTGCTTGAGTTCGATAGGTATTCCAAAAGCGGACTTCATCAATTTTCCCTTCAAAAGCATCAAATTTATATTCATACGGTGTATATATAGTGACTTCTTTAAAGAGAGGGTCTGGGAATACATTACCAGTAGGGACTAACATGGTGTCATACTGTCCACCAAAGTAAGATTTTGTATCCTGAGCACCATGGTTTAAGCTTCCGCCAAAATTGAGGAAATCAGTATTTGTTCGTAAGGAGCTACTATTTCTATTGGATGTGAAACCGCTCGATTCTCCGTTAATATAAAACCGTGAAGAAGTGCCACTTTTAGAAACAGCAATATGATTCCATTCTCCCAAACTTATTGCTTCATCACTGCGTAATTCAAGCAAAGAACCATCACTGTTTGTTGCTAAAAAGAGAAGTTTTCCATCTTTATCAATGGATAAACTGTAATTACTACCTTTAGATAAGATTCTCTGCCCTGCATTTCTGACAAAACCAGTGTCTTCACCCTGATTTCTAGGTAACTCATACAAATTGACCCAAGCTTCGATTGCAAAAGAGTTTCCACCATTAATACTGGCATCATGAGCAACTTCCACCCAATCTTTGGTGCCACCACCATATCCTTCAGCTAAACCTATATTGAGATTTAAAGATTGCTCTTCATTAATGAATTGCCCATAGTTATAATCTTCCCCGGTGCTATCATCTGCAATCTTGCGGCTATATTCTGTGGCACTATCAAAGGTGTAGTAACCAACTAATCCAGTTTCATCACCATTGAGTTTATTATTAAGATTGCTTTGAATATCCTCAGCAGAACGAGCTTGGTTCCAAAGGCGAATTTCATCTAACTCACCTTGAAAAGCCTCATAAGCATTAATTTCTCTACCAATTTTGACATCATAATCGTTAAGCCATACTTTATCGCTTAAAGCAACAGATTTATCCAGAGTTCCGTTGATATAAAGCTTAAAAGCGCTCCCATCATAAGTCATGGAGACATGACTCCAGTCATTAAGAGCAATCGAAGCATTACTGTTATAACTCCGGAATTGTCCCGACTCATTCATGAAGGAAAAATGGATAGTAGTGGAGTTGGGTTTAATATATAATCCAAAGTTTCTTTCTCCACCGTTATTTGCTTGCTTGGTAATCAGTGGCAGCCAACCATTTTTGGTGGTTTCTGGTTTTACCCAAAGTTCAACGGTGAAATTAGATAATTGTAATGAATCATCGTTATTAATTACGACATAATCCCTTTCACCATCCAGTTTTAAAGTATTACTTGTTCCTTTATCGCCAAATAGCTGGTCATTTCCAGAACCACCTCGAATTAAATCATCTCCACCATCCCCGTCAATGGTGTCGTCACCTGAACCACCAAAAGCATATTCCTGCTGAAATACTTTAGAGATATTGTCATCACCACTTGTCCCCGCAGATAGCACATAACGCTCACCCGAAGCAAATTCTACTTGGCTAACCCCACGGAGAATATCTACCCCTTCATCCCCATCGCTGGTGTTTTGGTCAGTGATTTTTATATCCCCGTTGGCTTGCAAATCTAAGCTGTAATCTGAAGCATTACCTCTGTAAATAGCAACATCCGCATTTTCGATGAAATCGTTGCCAGAGCCACCTTCTAAGGTGTCAATACCTAATCCACCTTTGAGGGTATCATTCCCAGCTCCACCAAAGATATAATCGCTATCATTTGTACCGGTAAGAGAATTATTTGCCGTTGTTCCCGTAACAATATTAAATGCACCAGAGGCAAATTGCAGTGTTTCAATGTTGCTCAGGAAATCTGTACCTTCACTACCAGTTATCTGAAGACTACCATTATTCAACAAAGTTAAAGTGTAGTCTGCAACATAGCCATTGTACACAGCAACATCAGTACCAGAGCCACCATCGAGGGTATCTCTACCATTTGACCCTTCTAAGGTGTCATTATTATCACCGCCAATTAAACTATCATTTCCTAAGTCACCAACTAAACTGTCATTTCCTGAGCCACCATCCAAGGTATCATTATGATAACCGCCATCTAAGGTGTCATTTCCTGAGCCACCAATTAACGAGTCATCGTCATTACCACCATCCAAACTATCATTTTCTGAGCCACCATCTAAGGTATCAGAACCACTCCCACCAGTTAAAATGTCATTGTTATCGCATCCAAGTAAACTATCATCACCATTACCTCCACTTAGATTATCATCTCCTCCTTTTCCTTCTAGGGTATCGTGTCCTTTACCACCACTTAAAGTGCTCTTTGCATCACTACCAACAATATAGTTATTTGCATCGTTCCCGCCACCTATTTCAATTGAAGCAGTTCCTGTGAAATATAAGTTCTCAAAATGAGTTCTAGTTGCTAAGGAGTAACCATTTAAGCTCGTGTAAATGCTATCAGTACCTTCGTTTTCTTTTTCTTCAATCGTATCAGTAGTGTAAGAACTAATGTAATAACTATCGTCGCCAGTTCCACCTTTGAGAGTATCATTTCCATCACCCACAAGGGTATCATCACCAGAACCGCCGAGAAGGGTATCATCACCGGCACCACCTTTTAAGCTATCATCATCGGCACCACCATCTAAGCTATCGTTGCCATTTTGTCCTAGTAAGGTGTCATTTCCGCTACCACCTTCAAGTGTATCATTATCATCACCACCATCAAGGTAATCATTGCCAGTTCCGCCTTTAAGGGTATCTTGACCACTTTCACCATAAAGAGAATCATCCCCACCATTAACGGTATCGGTGTTATTGTCCCCTTCTAAATAGTCATTTCCTTTTCGACCATATAAAGTATCATTGCCATTGTCGCCATAAAGTTTGTCGTCTTCCTCACCACCATCAAGGTAGTCGTTGTTAGCTCCCCCTTTGAGAGTATCTTTACCGTTCTCACCATAAAGCCTATCGTCGTTATTTCCACCTTCTAAACTATCATTATCATCACCACCATAAAGGGAATCATTGTGATTTCCACCTTTGAGGGTATCTCTACCATTTCCCCCATAAAGCTTATCGTTGTTATCTCCCCCTTCTAAGCTGTCATATCCTCCTTCACCATATAAAGTGTCATTGCCAGTTTCGCCATAAAGTTTGTCGTCATTGTCACCACCATAAAGTGAATCATTACCAGTTCCACCTCTGAGGGTATCTTTACCATTGCCACCATATAAAGTGTCATTGCCATTGTCACCATAAAGTTGGTCGTCATCATCACCACCATCGAGGCGATCCTCGTTATTACCCCCTCTGAGGGTATCTCTACCATTACCACCATAAAGTTGATCGTTGTTATCTCCCCCTTCTAAACTGTCATATCCTCCTTCACCATACAAAGTGTCATTGCCACTGTCGCCATAAAGTTTATCGTTATCATCACCACCTTCAAGGCGATCGTTGTGATTTCCGCCTCTGAGGGTATCTCTACCATTTCCCCCATAAAGCTTATCGTTGTTATCTCCCCCTTCTAAGCTGTCATATCCTCCACCACCATACAAAGTGTCATTGCCACTGTCGCCATAAAGTTTATCGTTCTCATCACCACCATCAAGGTAATCTTCGTTATTACCACCTCTGAGAGTATCTGTTCCGTTCCCACCATAAAGCTTATCGTTGTTATTTCCGCCGTCTAAACTGTCATTTCCTGTTTCACCATATAAAGTGTCGTTACCATCTTGTCCGTAAAGCTTATCGTTACCCCCACCACCTTTGATCTTATCGTTACCGCCTCTTGCATAAACGGTGTTATTTCCACCGCCATAGTTTTTATCGTTGTTTTTGTTATTTAGTGTATCTGCCATTTTTCGTTTTTTTGATTATAAAGAATGTAGAATGTAGAATTTATAATGAGCGAATTACGTTTTGCAACAGGAATTTTATCCCAACGCAAAACGCACTGCTTATAGAAGCAGGGTAATTCAACCCCTCAAGGTTGGTTAATTATGTTATCCAAATACTATTCTGAGCAAAATTGTAAATATTGTCACCAGATAAAAATAAATTTTTATCGATTCTTCAAAATATGATTATGGGATAATTATTAGTTCATTCTGACTTGAAAATAAACTGTAAAATCCTCGATTTTTAACATCAATATTTGTTGATATTCTTTGTGTCTTCAGTATTTATAATGGTATGTAAATCCAATGTATGGAGCTATTACAAGGTTTATCATATACAGACTCTGTCTGACTAACGAAATAATACTTGTTTAAAATAAATATATAATTAAGAGGTAATTTATCAGGACTTACGCAATTGTCACAATCGGTGATTGGTGCATGACTTTATAAGTCTTATTGCTACGTTCAAATGTTTTCGCGCACCTCACGCAACGGCAATAATGCGGGCAGAAAATCTACACCGCATTTTGCCTCCCCTACAGAAAAAATATGCCAGTTGCGTAAGTCCTATTCATTTTTTTCTTCACTCTTATCTTGTTTCCATCTCCCTGCTTTACGAGTAGCTTCTGTGAGAAGATACTCTATTTGAGCATTGACACTTCTTAACTCATCTGCCGACCATTTTTCTAATACATCGTATAATCTCTGGTCTAAACGTAGTAAAAATCGTTTCTTTTTACTCATATTTTAAGCATAAAGACTCCCAGCATTGACTACAGGCTGAGTGTACTGCTCTGAAGTGAGAACAACTAATAGGTTATTCACCATAGCGGCTTTACGTTCTTCATCCAAATCAATAATATGTTCTTTACTTAAGCGTTTGAGTGCTTCATCAACCATCCCGACAGCACTGTCAATTATCTGTCGCCTTGCATCAATCAAAGCTTTGGCTTGTTGGCGACGTAACATCATTTGAGCAATTTCCGGTGCATAGGCTAGGTGAGATAGTCTTGCTTCTAATACTTCTACCCCCGCTACTTCCAGTCTTGCTTGTAATTCTTCTTGCAAGGAAGTGGCTATTTCATCTGGGATTCCCCGTAGTGAGGGAATATCTGATTCATCAGGAGCATCATAACAGTAGCGAATTGCTAGGGCACGAATTGCAGTTTCACTTTGAATGGCCACAAATTCTTGGTAGTCATCCACCGCAAAGGTAGATTTGGCTGAGTCTAATACTTGCCACACTACCACGGCGGCAATCTCAATGGGACTGCCTTGAGCATCATTGACTTTGAGTATGTTGCTGTTAAAGTTACGCACCCGTAAGGAAATTTTACGTTTGGTGGTAAAAGGAATAGTCCACCAAAAACCAGGTTCTCTTAAGCTACCCACATAACGTCCAAAGAAGACTAGCACTACCGCTTGGTTTGGTTCCACTGTCAGAAAACCAGATACTGAGGGAATTACTACTGCTATTAGTATTGCTCCCAACAATGCACCTAATTCTGCTACTCCGTCTTCCATACCAGTAAATAAGTTAACAAAGTCTCCCACTCTCAGACTTCTACCTAATAGCTGGGTACTCGTTTCTATGACAGAAGATAACTGCGAAATAGCAAAAAATGTAACTGCAATGGCAACACCCAAAGCAATGAATCCATTGACTTTGAACCCAGAGACATCCCGAATTTGTTGGTTCATGATTTGCCTCCATATCTAAATGATATAAAAGTGATATCATGATGATAACAAAAAAATGGAGCATTGCATTCAGGGGGTTCTATGGGAACATCGCGCAAAGGGCACGGCGTGGGTAAGATTATTTTATAATCCGAGATATTGTGGGTGCCGTGCCCCTACGTGATAACGATGAAAACCAAAACCACAGTTAATAATACTAAATGTGCGTAAGTCCTGGCACTACTACAACCTTTTTTGTTTGTATTTGATTGTCATCCAGCTTGAAAAACCTGTTCGGCGTTTAAATTTAAATCGGGAAAGGTTGGCGATATGATACGGTTAGTTCCTCGGAACTGACTAACCTTATATTCCCCATCTACCAATTGGTAGACCGAGATAGTAGGTTGTTTGGGATTGCCAATAAATCGCCTACCGCCTAAACCCAAATAATCAACAATCCAATATTCAGCAATTCCCAAAGACTCATAATCTTCTAGTTTTAAAGCATAATCGTCACTCCAGTTTGTTGAAACCACTTCTACAACTAAACGGACAGAAGAACCCAGGGTGATAATGGATTCCTTTTCCCAGCGTGGTTCGCTATTGGTAACCCTTTGCTTGTCTAAAACAATTACATCTGGTTCATAGCCAGACTCTCCTTGTGGTTTGATGACACATTCCTTGGGAATAAAGTAAGGAAATTGACAGCGCCGAATTTCTAAAAATAGTTCACCCCCTATAAACCCAGCTACCTCTGAATGCTTTCCCTTTGGTTTAGGCATTTCGACAATTACTCCATCATGCAGTTCGTAGTGCCGCTCTGAATTGGGTGGATACCAAGCAATAAATTCATCAAATGTTACTTGTTTGGGTAAGGCTTGAATCATAATGCGTCTTTGATTAAAGGCTTATGTCCGATGTGATGGATCATTTTTGTTTATCCCTCTCTGTGGAAAGTGAAGCTGTTTTCATGTTGCGTACTCCTACTTCTATTTTGGCGTTGCTGATTTGAAGTATGAATCGGGGTGTTCGGTGACGTTGCAGTGCAACGTCTCTACAAGGATTTTGGAATTACACAACATCCTGGATTCAGCAACGCCTCTATTTTAGATATGCCGCAAGGTTGGCAGGTGTTCAAATATGGTATCGGGTAGAGCTACCCTAGCAATGTCCTCTTTCCCATTTCCTCATAACATCCACTCCAAAATCACACCCACACTACTATCCTTATCTTGGCGAGAATTTTGCTTCTGTATATCTGTAGATAAGCGCAGGTGAGGAGAAACAGCATAGCCAAAAGATAGTTTAGTTAAACCCACTTCATTTCTAGTACCGGGAGATATCCAACTTTGAGTAATGGAAATATCTGCTGCACCACCCCGGGATAAAACCAAGATTAGCTTGGCTCCTAAATTGACTCCATCTGTGGAATAGTTACCTGTTTGAAAATACCGATACCCTACTAGTGGTGCAAAATTAACGTAGCTACCCAAAGGACGTAGATAGTAATTGACATTTGCTCCTACAGTTTCTCGCTTCCCATTAAAAGCTACTTGATAATCACCACTAACGGTTAAGCCACTTCGACCAATAAATATATCTTCCACTCCCAAATGTAGTCCAGATGCATTACCAGTGGAAGGGAACAGGAAATAACCCAATCGCAGGCGAGTGGTAAAACTAGGATCTTTCTGAATATCCTGCAATACATTTGGTACTTTACGCCGCCATCGCTGTAAAACGGGACTATTTTTCATAATTTCTGGGCTAATATCCAATTCCTGGATTTGGGAGCCGGAAATTGGTTGGGATTTCTCATGAATAGGTGTTTGACTGTAAGCAGGAGCAGTCACACATAGTAAATAAACACTCAATCTCCACACCAAAGCCAATACATCCTTTATCATCCCGTGCGATCCCACTATGAAGGCTATTTTTTCAGCAAAAAAAATGGTTCTACCATCAGCAGAACCACTTAAATTTTTGACTTAACCTTATTATTTTATAACCTAGCGCACAGTGCCTTCGGCAACAGCAGCATCAATGGGTTTCATCAGGTAAAGTTTTAAGAATTGCCAACCATTACCGATATAAAGGGGCAATTTCTGGAAGATTTGCAGGAATTTGGGGGTATTTGAGTTGGCGATCGCAGTTAGTTTATCGTTATTTTTGACACAAGTTTCTAGGCGATCGTAAAATTCTGGGGATTCTACATCCAGCATTACCGGGAATACCCGACCTGCGGTTTCATTGGTTTTCTCAATCACATACTTATCATATTCCCGCGCATCTAAGCCAATTGATGCATAGAAATCTTTGCGCTGGATGTCATTGAGATACATAGTACCGAACACTGACAGTAGGAAGAAGCGACACCATAACCGCGCCTTCCAATCATTCAGCATTTGTGGCTGCGCTCTCATAATGGCATCAAAGAAGTCACCGTGACGGTTTTCATCCTGACACCAGTTCTCAAACCAGCGGAAAATTGGATAAATTCTATCTTCTGGATGCTTCTCCAGATGGCGATAAATAGTAATATAACGCCAATAACCAATTTTTTCCGAAAGATAGGTAGCGTAGAAAATAAATTTGGGTTTAAAGAAAGTATACTTGCGGCTCTTAGTTAAAAACCCTAAATCCAGGGACATATTAAAGTCAGACATCGCCTTGTTGAGGAAGCCAGCATGACGCGCTTCATCCCGTGACATGAGGTTAAAACACTCTGCCAAAACAGGGCTTTTATCCTTCAAGCGACGACCTAACTCTTTGTACAGCAAAAAGCCCGAAAATTCAGCCGTACAAGAACGCTCTAAAAATTCAATGAACAACCGGCGAGTGTCCCCATCAATGTGATCCCAGGATTGTGCAAATTCAGCATCCCGGACGAAGTGATGACGGTTGTAGTCAGTGCGAAATTCTTCGAGAATGGCTTTCAACTCGTCTTCATTGACGGAAATATCCATCCGCGCCATCTCATCAAAATCGGTGGTATAAAACCGGGGTGTTAACAGGGTTTCTTTTGCCGGGACTTTAATTCCTGGGCGTAATTCGTCAAAGCCTGGTTTTTGGAGGGAGTCTACCATGTCTTGATTGCCATGAGTGTCTTGTTATGGTTTGCCTGGTGAAAGCCAACAGTTGTGCTCTCATTAGGCGCGAAGGAACGTCTGTAGTAGCTACGAGACGAGAATATTAAATTGTATAAATTTCACTGTAATATATTCCCTCCCGCAGATACAGCTAACTTAACAAACAGCAACTTTACTGCTTTGACTGCAATGGGCGATCGCACTAACCTAATTGGTTTCCCATTGGCTTTCTTGGTGTCCACTAACTCGCACAATGCAGTCACAGTATGGTTTTTCAATCTTTGGCGTGGGTATTGCGTAAAAATTGGCATGTTCCCGATTCCAAAATAGACAATAGACAATGAACAGATACAAGCTTCAATGTAAATATTTTTTGCATTTTTCCTAATTTTGCGTAACAGGAACAGTTGCAGTGGAATAAATCTATGAAACTGCTATTAATTTCCAGACCAAATTTATTTACAGGAAGTAAAACTATGAAACTTCAATATCGCGGTATTTCTTATGAGTCTCATCCTCATACTATGACATCTACTACTTCTGGAATTACTGCTAAATTTCGCGGTTTAATTTATCACATCCAACAGCCATTACAGGCATATTTACACTCTGTAAACATCCTCAGATATCGAGGCGTAAATTATATAAAAAGTAATCAAAAAAAATCATTATCTAATTCTAAAGCCCGCCAACGAGAAGAGATTAATTTAGTTGATAATAACTATTCTCTTCGTGAAGATGCCACAAAATTTATCAGCGATCTAAATAAATTGAATTTCTAACTTATATCAATTTACAATGAGGCTGCATAGAATCTAGATGCTTACAAGTCATGCTGGGAGTATCAGTATGAAACTTACCTGTTTTCATGAATAATATGCATCTTCAATGTGAAACGATATTACTAGTATTTCACCACATTAATTCATCAGGCTAGGTAAAAGATCCCCGACTTCTGAATCAATATCCGCACATTGTAAGGATTCCTAGGATAGAAGTCGGGGATCGTTGGCATCCGCGACTCGTCAAAATTAATGGGACAAAGTACGGTACAAGATCCCCGACTTCTGAATCAATATCCGCACATTGTAAGGATTCCTAAGATAGAAGTCGGGGATAGTTGGCAAGCGCAACTCATCGAAATTAATCTGGCGGAACGCTAGCTGCAAACTTATCTAAATTTTTCTTCCGCCATCTTGCATCTATTTGACGATTTGTTCGCAATTCTAAAACCCTGATTCCTTGCTTGGGTAGGGGGTTTAACTGCTTCTTTAACTGCTGCCAAGAAGTTATTAGTTTATATTCCACCCCATAGGTGGCACACAACTGGGTAAAATCAATATCCTGGGGAGTAGCAAAAAACTCTTCAAAGGGTGGGTTAAATTCTGCAATGGGTAACATTTCAAAGATGCCACCACCATTATTGTTAATCAATATAATGGTTAAATGACCAACAAACTTTTTGCTGATCAAAAAGCCATTGGTATCGTGCAGTAAAGCTAAATCTCCGGTCAACATTACACTGCTTTGTTGGCGATGGGCAACTCCCAAGGCGGTGGATAATGTACCATCAATACCATTGGCACCCCGATTAAAAAATGGTATTACCTGGGAATTGTTGGGTTTCCAGAAAAATTCCACATCCCGCACAGGCATACTATTGGCAATAAATATTGGTGTTGCTGGTGGTAAATTCTGGGAAAGAAACCAAGCTAATTTTACCTCTGATATTTCTTCCATCTCCACCAAACATTTGTCAACTGCCTGTCTCACTTGTGTTTCTGCTGACAACCACATTTTTAGATAGGACGAGGATGGGGAATTTCTATTTTCCTTCACTCCTCCACTCCCCCAATCCACCAATCTTTCCCTCAAATGGATGGTTCTGCTGTGGAGGGGATCTAAGTTTTGGTAGCTAGAATCAATTACCCAATGTCTAGCTGAGATGCTACTCAACCACTGACGTAATTGTTTGCTGGTAGGCATATCCCCAATTTGAATTACTACTTCCGGTGTTAATTGCTCTGCTAATTGGGGATTGCGAAGAATCAAGTCATAGGTAGAAATAATCTGGGGATTAATGTCAGCGTGATTCCTAACCGGGGATAATCCTTCTGCTAATACTGGGAATTGTAAACTTGCGGCTAGTTGAGCGATCGCATGACAATATGCTTGGGGTTGCTTAGGTTGGGCTACTCCCGCAATAATTATACCGCGATCGCATTGCTGCCACTCTGGAAGAATTGGTAATGGAGAATTGCTAATTGGTAATTGATTTGTATTGGTGACTCCAGCAAAAAACTCTTCTGGTTGCCATTGTGATTGCAATAATTCTAGGGATTGGGATGGCAATTTATCTGAATGGGGAATAGGTGCAAGGGGATCTCGAAAAGGAACATTTAAATGTACCACTCCAGGAATCGGAGCAAGCGATCGCTCCCAACCATAGGTGATCATTTGTCGCACATACCCTAGCATTTCTATGTCTGGTGTGGGTACGGCTAACTCTGCTTGCCAGTTGGGATAGTTGCCATATAACCTCAACTGATCTATAGTTTGTCCAGAATGGCAATCCCGTAGTTCTGGCGGTCTATCGGCGGTTAATAATAATAATGGCACGCGAGTTTCTTTCGCTTCAATCACCGCTGGATAAAAATTTGCCCCTGCTGTGCCAGATGTACACACCAAAACACTGGGTAATCCTGTGGCTTTTGCCCTTCCTAAAGCGAAAAATGCAGCAGAACGTTCATCAAGAATGGAAATTACTTCAATATCTGGCGATTCTTCCACAAAAGCGACAACTAGGGGAGTAGAACGAGAACCAGGACAAATTACCGCCGTTTTTAATCCCAGATGCTGCAAAGTTTGTGTTGCGATCGCAGCCCAAAGTTGATTTATAAATATTGGCACGATGTCCAAAACCACTGAAATTAAAACTGATTGACAAGAAAAAATCAGTCTCAATTGTACTTCAGGCAGTGGATGTAGGACAAGAAGGGGCGTTTACGCCCGGTGACATTAAGTAGTATCATAAAAACTTCTAGGATTGCCGCAAACCCAGCGTTTTCAAACCTGGGTAAGGCGACGTAAGGCGAATTTATTCGCCGTGTGATTCAATCATGCTGGTTATATATTCCCTTAACTTCTGTCTCCAGTTGGGGATTTTAACCAGTTTTTGTTTATCAAGGCAATATCTGCCAAGTCACCAGGTTTTTTCCAATCTGAACTAAAACGCAAAGCCGAAAATGCTGGCGGTAAGTTCACAACCTTTGCCACTCAAACTACAGCACTATCTCAAACCCATCTGGATGGTACGCGCATCAAGAAAAAACTATCCCAGAGGGTGCATTACGACGTTACAGGTGTAGTAATGCATCGGGACTTGTTTAGTGCTTATTTGAGTAGATGGGTATATGGTGATGTGCTTTCACTGCGGGATGCTCAATGGGAGTATCCGGATGCGGAGCCGTATCTGATGGATGGGTGGAAGCGATATCAACAAACCGCAAACCGAGTAGGCAACTCCGAAAGTGGGAACAACCATATGTCCCTTGAGCGGTTATCCATCGAGGTACTAACCCCTAACCAGATAGCCAGCAAGGGCGAAAAGTTAGGGTAGATGTGCCTGAATCTCAGGGTTTTAGCGTTCGCGCAAGCGTGCCGAAGGCATAGCGTAACCCTGAGAGTGGCTCAAAACTAGTTGCCATGATATCTGAAATTTGAGAGGTAATTGTTCGCACAGAACATAAGCTGATCTAAAATCCTAAATGCGAAATCACCTTTCACAATTAGCATTCAATATATGGACTGCATTCACGTAACAGGAATCCGCGCCTATGGTTACACTGGCTATTTACCAGAAGAACAGGTATTAGGACAACGGTTTGAGGTTGATGTCAAACTATGGTTGGACATATCCCCAGCAGCGAAAACCGACAATATTGAAAAAACTGTAGACTACCGCAGCATTATTACCTTAGTTAAAGATTTGGTCAAAACCTCAAAATTTGTGTTAATAGAACGCTTGGTGGAAACCCTTGCCGATTCTATCCTGAAACAGAGCGATCGCATTACCCAAGTACAAGTTATTTTGAGTAAACCAGCTGCCCCAATTCCAGATTTTGGCGGAAAAATTAGCATTGATGTAACTAGAAGTCGCTCTCCATCTGCAACTACTCAGTAGTTATGACTAAATCTTGATTTTTTTGGCAACATTTCCTTGGGTCAACTACTAACCTATCCCAAGGAAATTTTATCTGTGGGTGATTTGATCACTAAAATTATTGTTTCTATTTACTCTGTCAAAGATTTATAGATTTTTGTTACATTATTTACCATTGTTCGCGAAAAAAAATAATACAATCTCTGAAAGTGACTATGTATTTTATGTATAAAACATGAATCAGCATATTTCATCATTAAAGATATAACCTCGAAAAGCTAATAAATCATTCAATTCTGACAAAATCAAAAGATATATCACGTATATAAAAATACATAGTAAATAGTAGCAGTGAATCAGAACGGAACCGTCATTAAATCACAAAAATAAAATATTTTATACTTAAAAAAAAACAATATATGTGGAGTTTACCAGGCATTTTTATAACATTAATGCTGATAGCAACAGGACATATATATTATTAAAGAATTAGGCGATCAAAAAATTGAATTTTTATGCGAATGAGCTTTGATTGATCTATAAAACACATAGGCATTTAGTTATAATATTTATAATCGTAGAAATATTAACCAATAGATGAATTGGCTATTAAAATTAATATCTCAGCCTTTCTCCATAGGTGATTCTAAAATGACTCCTGTCAAAATCCTAGTTATCGAGGATGAAAATATCATAGGTATAAATATAGATATCAAAAAAAGATTACATAAATTAGGTTATATAGTATCAGTGATTACCGATTTTGGAGAAGATGTAATTGGAAAAATATCTGAAGCAACTCCTAATTTGGTATTAATCGATATCTGTTTATCTAGTAAGATAAATAGCATACAAATTGCAGATATAATCCAGCAACAATTCAATATCCCTGTGTTGTATTTAGCAAATTCTTCTGAAGAACAAAGATTAAAGAAGAATTATTTTCGAGAACATGGGGATTACATCTTAAAACATTCTGATGAAAGAGAGTTATATGCTGCCATCGAAATAGCTCTCCACAAACATCAAATCGTCAGCAGAGTGCAGCAACAACAACAAAAATGGTTAACAGTTATTAACAGTATGGGTTGTGCAGTTGTAGTCACAGATACCCATAATTGTATTGAACTGATGAACCCCATTGCTGAATTATTGACTGGATGGCAGCAAGAGGAAGTATTAGGTCAAGGTATAGGACAGGTATTGAGCATTATAGACTCACATACAAAAGAAAGACTAGAGAATTTAGTCCACCAAGTGATAGTAACGGGTGAGAGGGTTGACTTACCGGATAACTGTACGCTGATTACCAAAAATGGTTCACAAATACCCATTGGAGATAGTATTACACCTATTTGCGATCGCAACGGCAATATTACTGGTACAGTTATAGTCTTTCAAGATATTAGCGAACGTAAGCAGGTGGAAGCTCAGTTGCTTCGCAATGCTTTTTATGATTCTCTAACATTATTACCAAATCGAGTCTTATTTCAGGATCGTTTGCAACAAGCCTTTGAAAGAAGCAAACGGCAAAAAGATTATCAATTTGCTGTTTTATTCTTAGATTTGGACGGTTTTAAACAAATTAACGATCGCTTTGGACATAGCATGGGTGATGATTTTTTAGCAGTCACAGCCAGACGTTTAGAGTCATGCTTGCGTAGTGGGGATACCATAGCCAGATTTGGTGGCGATGAATTTGCCATTTTACTGGAAGATATTGTAGATATTACAGTTGCCATTCACATTGCTCAACGTATTCATGAAACCTTAGAATCTTCCTTAGATGTGAATGGGCATCAGATATTCACCACAGCCAGCATTGGTATTAGTTTAAGTAACCATGATTATGAAGAGCCTGGATTACTTCTACGAGATGCCGATATTGCCATGTATCGTGCTAAGAGACAAGGTAAGGCAAATTATGTTATTTTTCATGAACAACTAATCAATTAATGAACCATTAATCAACCTTTATCGGTAAAAATCTGAATCATCCTGAATTGGGGAAAAATCTACATATAAATAGGCCAGGGTCATTAGGCTGAAATTGCAAAATTTTTCCATCATCTTCTATTTTAGTGCGATTACGGCAGTTATATACCTTTAGAGGTTGGGTGACTCCATCTACACTAACGGTTGCTCTATATTCCCAGTAATTTTTAGCACTGCGTTTAATACTAAGGATACAGATTTTGTGTTTGTTATAGTTACGACATATTGGCATTGATGCTTCTGCTGGTGGGTTTACAAGGAAAGAAGTTATTAATACCAGCAATGGGAGTAAATATTTCATTACCATAATTTAATTAATTGCTTACCTTCTAAAAATAAATCCAATCGATGGATATCTTGTTCTGTTTCTAAAGCTGCCAATGGTAAATAGTGAAATTGATTTTTGGTAATATAAAAAAAATAATATTCTGACCGCTTGACAACTTTAATAAAATGTTCAAATTTGAGTTTAACAATACTACCATCTTCATAACATACAGTAAAAAAGTTTTCGTCAATCTCGCAATATCTACTCATAAAGTTTAATTGGGATTGACCTTTACTACTCATCATCCATGGTATTGCTGTCAAATAAACCAAGAGGAGTAATGGTATCAGCATTGACCAAAATTGTTCATTATCAAAAAATGCTAAGAAAACATTAAACAGCAACCAAATAATCAGAATAATAAAGAACCACTTCATCCTTTTGAAGTAGTCAGCACTAATTAAACGTCGGAATTCAGATACAGTTAAATTGTATGTTTTAGTTTTTATGTACATTTTTTGCTGGCAAAAAAATAGACTAGATACAAGCCGTGTGGATTCATTTGTGGAGAGTTACGACTCGCGCTACCCAGAGCGACTTCCGTCGTCGCGGGGTCGCTCGTCAAAAATGAATCTATCGTTTCATTAGCCCCTCGATTCTTCATTCTAAATTCTAAATTCGCTCATTCCCCTTAACATTGGTAAATTTTATTTAGAGGGTGGTACTACTGGTAAGAGAATTCGGGAAGGAAAACTACCTCCAGATTTAACTGTCATAGTGATAATCTCTGCATCCATATTTGTCCCTGAATCTTGATCAAGATTCATACTATAAGCGGGAAAACAGGCTGCACTGAAACTGAGACGCAAGGCATGACCTTTAGCAATACAGACACAAGTTGCTTGTAATGCGATCGTCCTTTGGACGGCTCCCCTTGGGAGCATCGCTCGTTTGGTAAATGTATTTTGACTACTCTCTTGCTGGCAGCGCAGATAGCCTTGAGCTAAATTATATACTTTGCCATCAGGGTAAACTTCAGATAAAACCGCACATAAATCATAATGACTACGATCCGATTTGCACCAAACCTCTACCTTTGTTTCCCCTGCCAAATATAAATTATCTGTCATTGGTTCGGTAGTGTAAGTCAGCACATCTGAACGACAATCAATATGCGATCGCTCAAATACCCCGGCAGGTAGTCCGGCATGACCCCCCAAGGATGGCACTGGTCGCCAAGAATCGTGAACAAAAACATCCTCCACCGCTACTTTAGAAGCTTGGAGGCTAAGACTGCCTTCATCCTCCCGTATACTAGCTAACCCCGTACTAGACAAATAATAAGATTTCTGATTTGATGTATTTAGATTGGGAAATCCTTGCCACATATTGGTTCCCATTTCAAATAACCACACAGGCACTTCATCTAATAAGCCGGTATTTTTATCCTTAAGAAACTGGTCAAACCAACATATTTGCATCCGATCCACAGGACTCATGGCTTCACTACCAAAGTCCATTTCACCCACCTTTCGTCCCCAAGGTAAATGAGTCCAGGGCCCCACTAATAGCTGTTGGCGATATTGGCTGCGGCCTGCCATCTCCTGATATAAATTCATGGTTCCCCGCAGATAAGCGTCAAACCAACCACCAATATGGAACATGGGTAAATCTACATCTTGAAAGTGGGTTTTAGGGGAAAGTTGCTCCCAGTAAGTATTAGGCTGAGGATTGTCCCTCCACTGGTGATAAAAAGAATCAGCAGCCAGGTTTTTCAATATTTCTGGGTTATGCAAAGGTAAATTACGAGCAGCAGCAGATAATTGTTGATAAGCTGGTTTATCTTGACGCAATCGAGCCGTTTCTGCTGCTAATTGGATTGCCCAAGCCAAATTAGTTTGCAAACAGAATGCTCCACCTTCATAGGCCCAATCTGTGTACAAATCATAACCAACCATTGCCGGACAAATAGTTTTCAGGGCTGGGGGTTTGGTAATTGCGGCATATAGCTGAGTCATTCCTTGGTAAGAGAAGCCATACATCCCTACCTTGCCATTACTACCAGGTAGATTTGCTACCCAATTGACCGTATCTTCCCCATCAGTAATTTCATGGGCAAAGAGTTGAAAATTACCTGCTGATGTTCCCCGTCCTCGCACATCTTGAATCACCACCATATAACCTTGGGCAGCGTACCAACTAGGATGGGCATAGACTACAGTAGAAGCGATCGCTCTACCATAGGGTTGGCGCATCAGTAATACAGGAAACTGTTCGTTACTATCGGGACGATATATATCTGCATCCAAGCGCACCCCATCGCGGGTATGCATGGATACGGTTTCTTTGGGTTTAACTAGAAACATGGGATTAGGAGATGGGGAATTGGTAAAAACGTAATCTAATCCATGGGAAATTAGAGTTTTTTATGTGTAGATTTTATATATAGGATTACTATTTTATTTTTGTTGGCGTAGCCTGCGCTTGCGCTTAAAACACGTAGGGTGTCCTGCCGCCGAGAGTACGGCACCATTTGGTAATATGACTCGGTGCGGAATGCTGTTAGCATAATGCACCCTACAAATACTGAAGGGAGCCGTCCAAGAGGCGATCGCTGTATAAATTTACAGATTCCCACCTCACCCCCACAGAAAAATTCTACAACCTGCCTATAAAAAATGTTTATCCCCCATTCCCAAAACCCAAGTTTTTAAATGTCAACTCTCAACCCCGCTTTTCACACTTGCAAAAATCTTTCCCTCTCCTTAATTAACTGTCAGCTGTCAACCTCGCTTTTCGCCCTTGCAAAAATCTTTCCCTCTCCTTAATAAGGAGAGGGATGTCCGCTTTTGTCAGGGTGAGGTTCTTTCCAAGACAGTCAAACATATACTTTTCCATGATATCTACTGATAACTAATAACTGAAATGAAATTTGATCAACGCCTACGTCATATAATTTTAGGGATCGTTACAGTAATAGCGATCGCACTTGTCCATACATTTGCACTAGCATCATTAGCAGAACATGAAGTAGATGCTGTAGCTTCCCAGGCTACGGTAGTCATTGCCCGTCAATTAGATCAAAAAACTCAAAAACCCCCCCCGAATTGGGAAACTGGTTCTGGGGTAATTGTAGCCCGTCGGGGGAAAACATACTATGCCCTGACAACAAAGGATGTGGTGGAAACCCAAGGAGTATTTTACGGAGTGCGTACCAGTGATGGGAAAATGCATGTAGTAGACCGAAGCAAAGATAATTCCACTGTCCGTTCCTTGGCATTAGATGAGGGAGAATTGGGTAAAAAAGCCCAGGACTTGAATTTAGCACTGGTCAAGTTTAAGAGCGATGCAGACCATGTTGTAGCACCTTTAGGAAATTCCGAGCAACTAAGACAAACAGATCCATTATATGTTTCTGGCTGGCCCAACCCCAAAAACAAAAGTCCTCGCCGACGCAGAATCACTGAAAAAACTGCCATCTTATCCGAAACTCCTAGCAAACCCCATAGGGATATTATTCACGGTATAGCTTACAAAATCCAAACCCGTGAATCTATGGATGGCGCTCCCCTATTTAATGATAAAGGGGAAGTTGTGGCAATTCATCGCCGCGAACACACTCCAGATACTCAATACTGTATTGCTTCCCAATTGGCTGCTAATACCAGCTGTGGCGTACCAATGGCTCATATTCTCAGAACCCGTGCAGCCGAGAAACTACGACTGCGGATTGGACGCGCTCCCATTAGTTCCCAAATTATCGCTAGGGGAATTAAAAACAAACCCAAAGCAGATAAGATTGCCAATGTTTACAACTTGTTTGCCTTTGATGTAGATGCCATGTTGAGGAATAAACCTTCTCTGGGATGCGGTAGCCTGTTGTTAGGTGATAAAAAATGTCCTTCTCGACCTAAATAAAACCGGAATCCAATTCACCTGAACAACAATAGTATTAATACTTTGTTACAAAATACCAGTCTAGGAAATACCAAAAAATAAATTCCACTGTAGGGGCACGGCATCCACAATATTTTTGCATTGCTCCCTTACCTTAATGATGCCGTGCCCACCTTACCCGATTGAATATTCGTAAAAATTATCAATGCAAGGTTGTATCTTTTTATAACATCCATTTCTACGTATCATAAAACGTGATATTTAATTAATTTTTCATATATTTTTACATTTAAACCCTGTCCATGTTGAAATTTGGAGTTTCTAACTATTCCTATGGGTCATGTTACAAAACTATAATTCTCAAGATCAGGTTTAGCCTTTACAAAAATATTAAACCTCTGAAATTATCTCAGATTGATGATTGGATGTAGATTACAAGACCCAACTATTTGCCAATAAATCTTTTTTGTATAGCATTCAATTGAAAAAAAGACACTCCTATACATTAGTTTACAAAAAGAGTATTGTGTCTGTCAAAAAAGATGCTGTATAATTCTTGCAACATGAGAAATATGTTTTAATTTTAACATTTTATTACAAATAGAATGATGCTTAGGAAATATTTGCTTTTTGGCAGTGTTTCTGTATTTTTGTTGGCAATATCAACCAATACTGCAAGTGCTGCCGAGAAAAATGGTTTAAAACAGAGGCTGAAATCTGTTGCAGAAAATCAACAGCTAAGAACAGATCAATCATCGAATGCAGAGACAAAAATTTCAGAACGTTCTAACCTGAGAAAAAAACTATCTGTAAAGAAAAAAGTCAATTTATTACCTGGTCTTAATACAAAAAATAATAGTCCAGTTAACTCATTAATTGTCAACCAAAAAAATAATTCCCACACTGGGAAAAATAACTTATTGCCCAATGTTGCTCAATTGAGTCAACCCAAAAAAGAGGACTCAAAACCAATAAAATCCACAGATTCCCTCGACAGCTTAAAGGGAAATAATACCCAAGCTGCGGATTTACTAGGGGATTCTCAACAATCCATCAATCAAGTTACCAATGTTTCCCAATTAGATGACGTTCAGCCCACAGACTGGGCTTATGAAGCCTTGCGTAACTTGGTAGAACGGTATGGCTGTATAGCAGGATATCCCAACGGCACATTTCGGGGCAATCGAGCCATGACTCGTTACGAATTTGCCGCAGGATTAAATGCTTGTTTAGAACAAATTAACCAATTAATTGCTGAATCCACGGCCAATCTTGCCACCAATCCTCAGCAGGATTTAGAGACAATCAAACGATTGTCAGATGAGTTTAAAACAGAATTAGCTGCCTTAAGACAACGCATTGATGCCGTAGAAGAACGCACAGCTATTTTAGAAAGCCAGCAGTTCTCTACAACTACCAAAATGAACGGGGAAGCGATTTTTGCCATAGTATCAGGCTTTGGAGGCGATCCTCCAGGAGGTTGTCGAGACGTAAACCTAACCATAGGAAATTTACCTACTAATGTCATTAATTGTGGCAATCGCAATGACGCAAATCCTACTGCACCTGACGATCCAGCAACTAACACGGCGTTTGTCCACTTAGTCCGTATCGGATTACAGACATCATTTACTGGTAAAGACGTTCTGCGAACTTTTTTAACCACAGGTAATTTTAATAACGGTGGTTTTACAAATCCGGAGTCCTTCAATACCTATATGGCGCGGTTTTCTTTCCAATCAGGGTTAGAAAATAATGTGTTTTTAGACCGAGTGGAATATAGATTTCCGGCTTTTAATGACCGAGTCGTATTCTCTGTTATTCCCTACGGATTTAACTTAAGCAGCGTCCTCAGTGCTAACTCTCCCTACTTTGATATCGGTAGGGGTTCAATTTCCCGTTTTGGACAGCTAAATCCGATTCTGCGGATTGGTGGTGCAATGGATACTGGGGTCGGTTTTGATTGGGCAATAGCCGATCCTATCAGGTTACAGGTAGCCTATGGTACTAGAAATAGTGGCGATCCAGCTCAAGGACTTTTTGGTGCAGACCATAGTACATTTGGGGCGCAGTTAGTACTGAAACCGACTAAGAATATTATTACTGGCATCAGTTATGTCAATTCTTACAATAATGATGGTGTCCTCGGTACTTATACTGGTAGCGTGAATGCAGAAACCAACGGATTATGGTCTGGAGGAAGACTTCCCGATGCAAATCTTAGGGCTTTTCCCGGTCCAGGGATAGAGATTGGCGACTTACCAGCCAAAACCAATGCTATAGGTGCAAGTTTACAATGGCGCGTCACAGACAAAATCACCTTTGGGGCTTGGGGAGGATATACCTTTACTAATTTCCTGGAGGGGATTCCTGATTTTGGAGGTGATGGGGACTCTCGTGTTAGGAATCCACCTGTAGCTGGGAAAAAACCCTTTGGTAACACGGCGACTTACTTATTTTCCCTAGGTATTTCCGATCCTTTTGGCCGTGAAGGAGACTTATTTGCCTTCCTGTTTGGAATGCCGCCTAAACTAGTTAATGCTGGGCCAGAAACCGCAGGACAGTCTGTACCTTTATTTGAACAGGTAGTTAGAGATGAAGATCCAGTTAGGGTTTCTGATAACGATCCTCGCACAAATCCGCGCACCGATGCAGTCAATGGCGATCCTAACAATGGTAATCTGCGACCTGAAGGTTCTGCAAAACAATTTGGACGCAAGGATGAGGCAACTTCCCTACATTTTGAAGTTTTTTATCGTTTCAAAGTGAATGATAATTTATCGATTACCCCAGGTTTTTTCTTTGTCACCAACCCCGGACACATAGCTGATAACGATACGCTTTTTGTGGGAACTATCCGGACAACTTTCCGTTTTTAGGCATTTGAGTCTAACCCTTTTTTGTCACTCTGGAAAAATAAAAATAAATGTAGGTTGGGTGGAGCGTAGCGTAACCCAACAAATGAACGAAGAATGTTGGGTTTCGTTCCTCAAACGCCACTTCTCTCAACGCGGGGCTCGCGTAGCGTATCCGCAGGATTCACCCGCGCACAAGAGTGGCTCCCCAACCTACGCCTAAATTCTTTCCGTTTTTAGGCGTTCGAGTCTAAGCTACTATGATTAGTATGAATTGTTTTTACTACTAATTGGTAGGAATATGAATGCCGAAAAACTATCCATCTCCTTACCACGGTATTTAGTACAGTTTATCGAAAATTACAAGCTAAATAAAGGATGTAAATCTCGTTCTCAAGTGATTGAAGAAGCATTAGAATTACTACGTAACCGAGAATTAGAGGAATCCTACCGACAAGCATCTGCTGAAGTTGACGGCGATTGGGATATAACGATAGCAGATGGATTGGCAGATGAAACGTGGTGATATCTATTACGCGAATCTTAGTCCTACGGTGGGTTCAGAAATGGGTAAACGCCGTCCGGTTCTAATTGTAAGCAATGATGTAAGTAATCATGCTGCTACCACACTGACGATTTTACCTCTGACTTCTAATGTTAGTGCAACATTTAACCTGTGCAAACCTGCGTATTCGCAGGCAACACCTGTATAGCATCAGATGAAAATCTAATGGTTGTTGCCGACAAAGCTTTGCTGTATAACAAAGCGCTGATCAACTTTTTTGCAGGCTTAAATAA
>JASJDS010000209.1 GCA_030065055.1 Calothrix sp. MO_192.B10 | reverse complement strand
AACTGAGCTTGTCGAAGTTTGGATTGACGAGAGAACCCCTAAAGGGTTCGTTAGTTACTTCAAGTCGGGGAACCCGCCCAACGTACTAACTCACCGCGACGACGACAGTCGCTCTGGGTAGCGCGAGTCGTGCCCCATGTCATTTCCCCGGAGGCTTGGAATAACGATAGAACCCTTTCTTTTTCTCCACGGATAAATCCACACGGCTTGATGAGAGTCTATTTTTGGTCAATCCTCGTTATCAGCAAGTAAAAGTTATGAGTACATACTCATAACTTTACAATTGAAAATGATTGAGTTAATAATACTATCCAAACCAATGAGATGGTTCACATCCCGGCTCAACTGTGGCACATAGGTGGCGGCTAATCCATTCAGACTTGTCTTGAATAATTGTTTGGATCCCTTGATGAATCAAATTTTGAATGTGGACTTGATGCTCTAATGGATTACGAGGTAATTTGTTACTCCAATTACAAATCTTATCTGTTCCCATACTTTCGTAAAAGCAGGGAATGCGGTTCAAAACATAGGCAATTAATTCTTGGCGTAATTCCGGTATTGCAAAAGCTTGTTGATACGGATAGTAGGAATAGGTATCCAAAACACTTTCAATTTCTGCAATTACTGATTCCTGTGTTAAGTTAATAACTGTTGCCATGATTTTTAACTCCTTTTTACCCAGTAAATGATTTATTTAAGTCAAACAGTATGAAGAGGTTAGATAATTGGGAATAGTATTAATCGCAAAGATCAGCTATAAATTTCAATACAGAGATTCAATTGCTCTATTTTTGCAGTCGAGATGAAACTGGATATAGCGAGTATTAATACTTAATTGTTCCCGTAAAACATAAGCGATCGCTAATATCAACCATCTGTAAAGATTTAGTTACATACTGATAGATAAAATCATGGTGGCTGGTAATACCAATTTTTCCAAATTTTTCATCATTTGGCAGAAAAAGATACAAAACTCATCATGAACTTTTAACCAATGATGTTCAAATGAATGGTTCTTCAGGAGTTCTAGCAGTTTTCACGTGGATGTAATACAGAATCTCACCTCCGCTAAAGCCAGCTCTCTTCTTAATCAGGCTACGGTATACACGCATTTCTCCAATTGATGAAATTATCAGGAGAGGGAAAACTCATAACTTGCAGCATTCTCAACTAGCCCAAATGTCCGCCTAGGAATAAATTCCCTTTTCTTAAAGACAAAGTCTGATGAATCAGACTGAGCAAGAGCTTCAGTGCGTTTTAACATCTCGGCTTCGCTCATCTCGACTTCGCTCGATGTTAAAGCTGAGCGAAGCCGAAGCTTTAACGTACTTGGTTTATTAGCGATTCGGCTACGCTCATCGCTAACCTTGAAATTTATTTCAAGGTGGGAATGTGGGCTAAACGACATTGGTGCAAATTGTTAGGAAAGGGGTGAGGTTTTATTGTGTACCGGACTCAACCGAAAATAGCTATATTATTTCCTCAACGGTTGAGTAAATATACTTGAAACGTCGGAAAACACCGCAGCTGCAACCAAAATTTGGTGGCGTAATCATGCTATTTTTTGGACGGTTGCCCGGATTTACCTATATTTAGCCCAACCCGTACTTTTTATCCAGCTTTCCCTTTCTCCGTAAAAAAATTGCCGATTTTCAAATTGAAATATATAACTAGCCTCAGTAATAACATTGAGGAAAATTTTCAGGGATGTCTCAAATTAACGGCACAATGATGCAATACTTCCACTGGTATATAGATCCTGACTTAATCCTGTGGAATCAAGTTAAAAATAAAGCCCAGGAGCTAGCTAGTGCAGGTTTTACCGCCATGTGGCTTCCACCAGCCTATAAGGGAATGGGGGGAACCTATGATGTGGGATATGCGGTTTATGATATGTACGATTTGGGAGAATTCGATCAACAGGGAACAATCCGCACCAAATACGGAAACCGCCAGCAGTACTTAGATGCCGTTAAAGCCTTGCAAAATTGCGGAATTCACGTATATGCAGATACCGTCCTCAATCACAGAATGGGTGGTATAAATACGGAAGTAGTAAAAGCAACACCTTTTTCCCAAAGCGATCGCATTAATCCTAAGGGATGGGCACGGGATATTAAAGCCTATACCCACTATACATTCCCCGGTCGTCAAGGTAAATATTCTAACTTTGAATGGCACTGGTGGCATTTTGATGCTGTGGATTATGATGCTTTCGGAGCAGAATCAGACACAGTATATTTACTAGAAAACAAAGTATTCGATGATTATGTGGCCCTAGAAAAAGGTAACTTTGCTTACTTGATGGGATGTGACCTCGATTTCCAATCTCAAGAAGTGCGGGATGAAGTTACTCGTTGGGGTAAATGGTATCTAGATACCACAGGTGTCAATGGTTTCCGTTTAGATGCCATTAAGCATATTCCTTCTTGGTTTTTCCCTCAATGGCTAGATGAGTTAGAAAAACATGTTGGTAAAGATTTATTTGTAGCTGGAGAATATTGGCGTAATGATGTCAATACACTGCAATGGTATGTTGATGCTGTGAGTGGCAAAATGTCAGTATTTGATGTACCACTGCATTATAATTTCCATTATGCCAGTAAATCTGCTGGGAACTATGATATGCGGTGTATTCTCGATGGAACGATGATGCAGCAAGTACCAACTCATGCTGTCACTTTTGTCGAAAATCATGATTCTCAGCCCTTACAGGCTCTAGAATCGCCCGTTGAGCCATGGTTTAAGCCATTGGCATATGCAATTATCATGTTGAGAGCAGAGGGTTATCCCTGCGTATTTTATGCCGATTATTACGGTGCAGAATATGAAGATAATGGACGGGACGGAAATAGTTACAATATTGTGTTGCCTTCCCATCGCTGGATAATTGACAAGCTCCTCTATGCTCGTCAAAACTTTGCTTATGGTCCCCAGTATGACTACTTCGACAACTGGAATATTATTGGCTGGACAAGGTTAGGGGATGAGCAACATCCTCAAGCTATGGCAGTAATTATGAGTGATGGGGTAGGTGGTAGTAAATGGATGGAAGTAGGTAAACCTAACGCCAAGTTCTACGACCTAACTGAACATATTCAAGAACCAGTTTATACCAATGAACGGGGTTGGGGTGAGTTCCGGTGTCATGGTGGTTCTGTGTCAGTTTGGGTTCAACAATAACCCGGTTTGAGCGGCTAACTATAGCAGTCCTAAATCATGGGTGATATCAAGTCTGGATGATTACTTATTTACTTTGAGAATTTATTCGCAATTTCCCTTCGCGATGTAACTGATACCGCCTTGGAATTAATTCACAATGTACCGTATACCGCCTTGGAATTAATTCACAATGTACCGTATACCGCCTTGGAATTAATTCACAATGTACCGTATACCGCCTTGGAATTAATTCACAATGTACCGTATACCGCCTTGGAATAAATTCCCAGGCTCATAGGCGAAGTCTGATAAATCAGACTGGGTAGGTTTGCAGTGCGTTTTAACGTACTTCGTGTGTGAGCCTTGAAATTTATTTCAAGGTGGTTTGTTGGGTTAACCGATATTATTCATATGGTTTGATTGATGGTTATAAATCAATATTTATTCGGCATTTCGGTTTGATGATTGGCAATTTCTCTCGGATGTAGTGCATACCGCCAAGGAATATTTCGGTTTGATGATTGCCAATTTCTCTCGGATGTAGTGCATACCGCCAAGGAATAAATTCCCAGGCTCATAGGCGAAGTCTGATAAATCAGACTGGGTAGGTTTGCAGTGCGTTTTAACGTACTTGGTATGTGAGCCTTGAAATTTATTTCAAGGTGGATTGTTGGGTTAACCGAGATTGCCAGAACCACCTAGGATTAAAATCCCAGGCTCAAAGGCGAAGTCTGATAAATCACACTGGGTAGGTTTTCAGTGCGTTTTTAGGAATATTATATTAGACGATCGCAAATTTCAACTAAATACCCCCAGAAATCTTACCCAGAAACGTGAACAACTAATTCCCTAGAATGATTCCGTTGCCGATGTTCCCAGATATATATGCCTTGCCAAGTTCCTAACACCAGATGACCATTATTAATGGGAATATGCTCTGATGTATGGGTAATAGCTGTACGGATATGGGCTGGCATATCATCTGGTCCTTCGGCATTATGGATATAATCAGCCGACTCTGGAACTAATTTTGCCATAAACTCAGCTAAATCTAGCAAAACATCGGGGTCAGCATTTTCTTGAATGATTAAACTAGCGGATGTGTGACGTAAAAATAGAGTACAAAGTCCAGTTTTTACCCCCGATTCAGCAACTATGGCTGCAATTTTGGGAGTAATATTGTACAAAGATTTGCCAGTGGTGGAAACTCTCAGTAGTTTTTGATAGTGAGTCATCTATCAGTTATCAGTTATCAGTTATCAGTTATCAGGGAGTTGGTTTTCTGTGCTTGTATCGGGAGACACCTGGTTTTCTTGTGGTTGTGAGGAATTTGCCGGGATTTCAGCCTCGGTTGTCTGCTGCATTGTTGGTTCCTGTGGCGTATCTGAATTTTCCGAGGGATTTGAGTCTGTTGTTGATGCTTCTATTTGTGTTTCAGTCGCTTCTGAAGTGTTTTCTTCGTCTGTTGATGCTTCTAACTGATTTTCTTGGTTCTCAGCAGAACTTTCCTGCCCTGTTGATGCTTCTTCTTCCCCTTCCCCTTCCTCCTTCTCTAGCCAAGGAGAATCGAAGTGAGTCCAAGGAAGAATGGGCTTGTTTGGCAGTTTGGGCGTTAAGACTGTAATATTCGCAGGATCTGGTTTGGGTAAATTCACGTTTTTACCAGATTCTGTCGCTTCAATGGGATTGGAATTCATAAACCTTGTAGTTCAGGTAAAAAATATACAGTTACCAGATGTACAGATAAAACCAAGGCAATCCCCCAAGTAACACAGGCAGCATAAAACAACGATTGAGATATATCATTCAATGGTTGCCTATTTGCATTATACGTCTCTACCAAGTTAACTAGCATCTGCACTTGGTATTCTTCTGGTTCCATCCCTAAATAGGTTTCGAGAAATTTTTCACTGCCCAAATTAGGTGTAATTACGAATTGACGTGGTAACAAAGCATTAATCAGTAAGGTGAAATTGGTCAAAAATAATCCTACTTCAATGGCACTAAAAAGACTGAAGACAGCAACTATTTTGGAAATAGTCAAAGCACTTAACAGAGCGGTGTTGACCACAAACAAGATGTTGGTTTGTGTCAGTAAAATTTGCCGTTCTTCTTTTTGCTTGTCTAAGACTCGACGTATATCTTGGGAGGCGAGACTGAGAGTCAACTTAGATACATTTGCGGACTCTGGATCGGGATTCATAATTGGTTATTCATAAAGAATAAGTATTAAGCAATAAATTTCTTATAGTTAATAAAAATATAGTCAAATATAACAAGGCTTATTTTTAGCTTTACCAGGAGTAATCCTGATGGGACGTTAGCGAAGCTCCTCCGAAGGAGGCACTACAACGCCACGGCAGTCGCTTCAAGTCGGGGAGAAGGGATGGCGCGCTGCCTCCTCTATCCCTCCATCAAAGACTGTTGGGATATATGCCTCGTACTACCACAACGTAGATCTACGCTCTGGTAGTACGCGCGAACACTACGAACATATAATGAACAAACACACAAAAAAATAACACACATGCAAAAAGAAACCAAACAAAACAAAAAAAAAACATACTTTTTGTATGAAACAATTTTTTTTTTTTGCTAACTGTGTTGTTAGTTGTATTTATATTGTTTTTGTTGTTTAGCAATTTTTTTGATTTGTACGATTGTGTGTAGATATGCCTGCTTTAATTGCAGGGCAAGTTTGTTACGTGGGAGTGAATTGGTTTATAAAAAACAAATTTGACAAATAATATGTCAATGAATATGGGGTTGGGGGGTATATTTAGGTGAAGATCGTCAAGTAAACTGGATCCCTGGAGTATGCAGTGGAGCTACCATGTGGTAGAGAGGAAACAATATCGAAGAAGATGCTCTCCACTGATGCTCCAGGGCCCGAAATTTAAGAAGAAGATCCCAAGCCTTAGTAAGAGGCTAAAAGAGGTAGAGGTCGTCCAAAAATGACCGAATAGTAGAGGTAGGAGCGTGTAGAAGATTGGGAAAGGGTCAAGGCTGAAGACTGGAAAGACACGAACATTGCGTTCGAGTAACGGGAGCGAGTAGCTTCATATAAGCCTCGCTCCCATTAAAAATTTGAAAATCCAACAGATAGCGAACTGTTGGATTTTATAAATTTTTTTCCTCTCCAAAAATTGTTCGACACTCGAACAAATTGGAGTTAGAGATGGAAAGAGCTGCAGGGTGATGGCAGAAGCAGCAATATCACAGAATCCACTATTCTAAAGTGGATTGCTGTAACAATTTTGTTGTCGGTATATTAAATACCGACAACAAAATTGTTTAAAAGTAAAATTTTTAATATTGCCCGATAATAGGGCATAAGTGAGCGCACCTACCGAGGTTTATGGTCAAGCTTCAAGACGGAAGATTTGGAGCTGGTGAAGCTGAACAACGGAGGCTTTGCTGTCCAGGTAGCAAAATACAAGGGACCAGAGGACGCCAGAGGTAGGTTTACAAAAAAAAATTAATTGAATATTTTAAAATTGTTTATTTAGTTTATTTTCATGTGTTTATTTTGTTTGTTTGGTGTTCGTATGATGTGAAAGTGTGATTCTTAACCTATCTACGCTCTGGTAGTACGCAACCACTTGTATTGAAGTGCGCGTGCTAACAAATGAACTTTTACCTTCGCGTATGCACGTATGTAAATTTTTTCAACATAAATAAGTTTTGTACTATTGTTTTTGTTCGTATGTGTTTTTTTATTGTTATTTGTGTTTGTTTTGTTGACTTGCGTATGGTTTGAATGGTTGTGTCTATTACGACTGATATGTTGTTTGCTGTACGTTGATGCTAAATATCTGTAACTTGTTATGTACAGCGTATGCAAACGTAGCAAGTAAACTGTAATTTTTTTTTTCGAATATACTTAAATTTGTATGTATTTTTTTTTTGTTCGGCTGGTTTTTGCGATTGCGACCAAAATATGTTGTGTAAGTGATTGAAATATCTGTGTACTACCATAGCGTACACAGTAGTATGCATTTCAAACTCGCAAGTCTAGGTACATCAATAACGAACGAAACAATATATAATGTACCTAGAATAGTAAAATATGTATTTTTTTTTTGAACTATGTTTTTTTTTTGTATTCCGACCTTTGTGCATGCCTTTGTACTCTAGTTGCTACAGTGTATTTTCTAACATATTTACTATCGTTGTATGCAAGTTGCGTATGTAGCACAAAGAAAAACACCGACGAAATCCAACCTATAATACGTAAATAACCCAAACAAACATCACTAAATAAATATATTTATATGTATTTTACTTTTATGAAGTTTTTTTTTTTTTTCGTGTTTTTTTCTGTGAATATTAATTGTTTGTAGTAGCTGGTTATGTTTTTGAAGTGTTTTGTTGCATTGCTTTTTAGTCTTTTTAAGTATATACCACGAAAAATGTTTATATTTGTTATAAAAACATCGATATTATAGTTATACTAGTGTTTATAATGTTATTTGTCAATTGCATGTCATTAAACATGAGAATTGTTGTTATAGTGATATAGTGCTGTTTAGCACTAAGTGTATGTTCACATGCAGTTATGTGTATGCTAAATATTGTACGCTAATAATGCACATAGCTGTCCAAACACCATGGAAATTTGTAATATAATATAAAAATGTTATATTTGTATATTGAATAAAAAAAAAATTAAAAAGTTTCCAAAATTTTTTTTCCCCGTAGCTTTGATATCACTTTCATAAAGTTGGTGCGTATTGCTGCAAATATTAATGCATGTGTGAAGCTTTTTCTCCAAATCTTTGTAAATTTGTATATATTTAGTTATATTGTATGATTATAAAAAATTTAAACCTGAATGGATATATATTTGTGAGACTGCGGCATATGTTTAGTTGGTGTGTCACTAACCCAAAATGGCGCATGCCACTATATGCATGCATTTAAAGGCCTTTAAGGTTTTAAAACTCACCAAAACTTTATAGAATATAAAATCATATATAAAATATTAATAAAACATAATTATTTTCTTGTAGCCACAACCCCCCCACCCGCCGAGACACCCGCAAGGGCGCCCGACGCGCCGGGTCCTTCAGAACCTACAGAACCAACTTCCTCGCAGCTTCTGGCGGGTTTACCTTCGCCTGGATAGCTGCCCGACACTTTCCCTTCGCCAGCCACTCGTAGTCGCACTAAAGCTACTCTATAGCAGCCTCCACCACACCCCACCACCACCGATGCGCCACCTTCTGATCCAATACCATTGGAAGACGTTGAAACTTCTGATGACTCGGACGATGGATCAACCAATGATAACGAAGCAAATGAAGATGAAATCATCGACTAAACTCTGGAAGAAGCTGATTAGGGTGAGTAAGTAGATGCTAATTATATGGAGGATGGCTTCTCTAAAGTGAAAGCGTGGTTGCGCGTTTTGTTAGAAACATTTTAATCCAAGTGGCAAGCGGGTCTTGAGCTTACAGTTGATGAAACGATGGTATTCTGGGTGGGAATTTCCGAGGGGAAGTTGATGTTTATTCCAAGAAAACCAACTCCCCTTGGCATAATGCTTAAAACGTTGGTAGATACTGCTAGTGGCATCCTCCTAAATGCGGATATCGTTGAGGGGGCGGAGGAGGATGCCAATAAAGAATTTAATACCCAGTGGGGTAAAAGTACTGGATGCACCCTACGATTGTGCAAGCCCTGGCATGGGAAAAGTAGAATAGTGATTGGGGATTCATGGTTTGGAAGTTATCGTAGTGGAGTAGCTTTGATGAAGCATGGATGCTTCCAGGTGATGAACGTGAAAACCGGACACAAGCACTTCCCGAAAGATAAACTAAAAGGCATCGTAAAAAAACGTGGAGACACTCACCACGTTAAAGTTGTGGTTCCAGGTATGCAAGAAGAGAGGGTAAATGAGGTTTATGGCAGCATACATATGGACATTCAACCCATGGTGTTAGTACATACCACTGGGTTAAGTACCCCCGGACCAAGCCGCATCCGACGTTGGGGGAAATACAAAAAGGGCAAGATAGTAAAGAAGAAATACAAACTAGACCAACCCCATGTCCACAGCATCTATAGAGCCGGCTTTAGTGCTGTGGACATTTTCAATAAGATGGCATTGGGCCCTAACAGTATATAAAAAGCTTACAAGACGAAAGACTGGACGCACCGCATGTGGTTAGCGTACCTATCTTTCGCAGTTACCAATGCTTATCTGGCCCACAAGCACCGCCATAAACTCAAGGGTACAAAATTCCTAGAGTTTAGCGACTGGAAAGAAAATTTGGTGTGGAAGTTGTTCACTCATGCAAAGAAAGAAGCCAAAGCTGAGAGGTCAAGGGGGTAGTAGTCTGACATACCGCAGTAGCTACTAACTAGGTTTGGTTTAAGGTGCACAGACTTAACCAGACACCCCAAACGGACAAACCCGCTGTGTTTAGTGTGCAAAACTCGTAAGACTTGCTACTACTGTACCTGTTGTGGCCCCCACTATCCAATTTGCTACAATGCAGATGAGTAGGATTGCCGCCTTGTCCACATGCTCGCCAACAACTCGAAAGATACGTGGTTTTAAGCCTAATAGGCAATGTTGAACTAGTACCAAGACTAGGTGGACACGGAGTAGGGAGAGATTTTTGGTACATAGTAGACCTAGGATGGTTCTTGAGTGGTTTCGGGGCGATGGAATGGGTGGGAAGGGTAAAAAAAAAATATTGTTGAGGCATCGAAGGGTACGGTACTCAAGAAAAATTATTGGAGAGGGTTATTTTAATGTAGTATGGCCTATACACATCACCATGGAGTCAAACTTTGAGGATAAGTTACTTGAACATTACTTTATCGGTCTGTATTAATGTTCTTACTAATTACTAATGGATGGTATGAGTAATGTTACTATATTTAGCAACATTCGCACTTTTTGAGTATTAATGCTGACCTGGCACACCAATACTATGATTTTGAATGGCATGACAGGCTAACATTATATTTTATATGTTATGTTAACTTTTAGGAAAGCTTTTGATTACTAATTGTTAATTGCTGATGTGGCAGGCTATGTAATCTAGCTGCCTATTGAATTCGCGAAGTTAATACCCCAGATGGGGAAGCTGGCTGGAAGCCGTGAGCATACGAACACATACCACATTACTAATCATTCAAAAGGAACATTACTAAAGTGGACTCTCATAAAGTGAAACAAATTTCTTTGCATTCATGACTGAGATATGGCACTTCAATTAAAAATTAACAACATGAAAAAAAAATTTAAAATTTTGACCAACTTCGAGCAATCATAGCTCGCAAAATATATAAGCAAATAAACTTTTTTTTTTTAAAACAAAGTTGGGTGGCTTAATTATATGTCGGATGAGTTTGGGGTTGATTTGACCACCTCCAGATGCCCAGGTAGAGCTTTAAAAAAGATCGCATTTGCGTACTACCACGTAGTACGGAGGTGGCATAGGTTACCATTATAAGCATGTAATTAAATTTCCATCGGGTGCATATGCAAAGAAGTGTGCTACTGAATTTTAATAGATGTGTGGTTTTCCAAATGCTATTGCTGCGCTGGATGGTACGCAC
>JASJDS010000051.1 GCA_030065055.1 Calothrix sp. MO_192.B10 | reverse complement strand
GCGTATTTTCAGCCTGTTAAGACTTACTGTCTGTTTAACGTGTTTTCGACTCACGATGTCCCTAAAATTCCTAGATCAAAGTGCTGCACTATTTCAGCAGAGTTTTCACGATTCTAGAGGAGTTTCACCTCGACTACTTAATTTTACGCTTAAAGTCACCCTGGAAGGGCGAGGCTTTAAACCTGTTGTTTTCGGTAAAAATGATAAAAACTCAAAAAAATATATCGCACTATATTTCTAGTTTACAAGTCTAGTACAAGTCGGCGGAAATACAGCAACGGTTTATAAAACGTCAAAGCAAGAGTTCACAATACTTTTGACTTTTGACCCCTCCGGGGTTCGCCACTTGCTTCAAGCCGGGGAACCTGTCCAACGCAGTGGCTCACTTTTGAATGCGTGACTTCCGCGCAGCGGTACTAGGACTACTCTCCCATATAAGTTCCCTGCCAAGAATTTAATTGCCCATGAAAACATTATCATCAGATACCCAACAACCCTTAGTGCAATGGATTAGCCAAGTAACGGGCATTAGCACTTTGGGGGTGAAAATCCGGTTGCGGGGCAATGACTTACATATTCTATGTGAAAGCGTAGATTGTCCCCAACGTTGGCACACCCTGTCAGATTTGTTACAGGCACTGCAACAAACAAATTTAGATATTCTGACAAACAGAGAACAATCCTCAATATACCAAGTATTTGTCTACGGGAGAAAGAAAGGGGAAACGCGACCCCAATGGTGTCATCGCGTTTATTTAAATCAGTTAGAAAAACATTTAGAGCAGGTAAATCAATGTTTACTTGCCCAGACTTCGTCAGCTAGTCAGGTTGATGGTGCGCTGATTGTTTCCAATGAAAGTTTAGCACGGCAAGGAGATCCAGAGGCGATCGCTCGTTATTTGAGTGAGAGTTTAAGTACTTTGGGGGTGGCTGTACAGGTACAGGTGAAGCCCCAGAATTCTACAGAAAATAGTACTTCCCAGTCCAACCGTCTGTGGATATTTTGTACTTCTGCTTATACTCCCGATCCTTCTTTAATTGCGGAACCAATCGCCCAGAAGCTACGTTCTCTCAAGTTATCTGGCTACCAAGATGCGGTGATTGCGTCCCAAGTCAAGGGTGAAAGTAAACCAGATTGGCTGTTACGAGTGGATTTAACCCCACCAGATGTGATGCTCAAGGAATGGGCGCGGTGGGGGGATATTCAGGCAATCACTCAAGTATTATCCCAAAGGTTTGTCCAATTCGGCATTCAAATCAATAGTTCCCTGCAAGAATCAACCCTGCACATATTTTGTACCCCAATTAATCAAGCTCTGAAGGGGACCATAGTACCGGAAAAGGAACTGTGTTTGCGCTTAATTGCTACAGAATTAGAAGCGATCGCTCCCCAAGCAATTGTAGCTGCTAGTGTGTACGGACAACAAACTACCCAAAGCCCACCGGAATGGATTGATTGGCTGACCCTTCCAGCCCAGGAGCACCAATCTTTTCAACCATCGCCCTTGGAATTAGCTAGTGGTGGAGATGAACCAGCGATGGTATTTTTGCTAGAAAGGCTACTCAATCCAGATTTAAATTCTCGTCTGCAAACGGGTGGTTTGCGGGTGATTCTCTTACGTAAGGATGATTTACTCCACATTATGTGTGATGCACCCGTATGTCCCAGACGCAAGCAAGTTTCTCAAACAATTGCCAAGTTTCTCCAGCAATTAGGAATTCCTGGAGTTGCGGGGGTGAGAATTTACGGACGGCGGGCTGGTAACAAGGAACCTTTTTGGCACTATGGTCTAGATTTCCACAGTCGCGAGCGTTTAGTCCCAGAACCAACCCCAGAATTTGCGGCCACATCTGCCTATGTGGGAGAATTAATCCCCCATGCCGGTGGGGAACCAGAAATTCGTCCCGAACTTACCAATGCAGAAGTCAAAAGTTTTGTCAAGGGATTGGCACGGAATTGGGGAGAAAATGGGAAAAAGTTACTATTGAAAACCCAACTGTTTGTGCTTACTGACCAATCCCATAAAATGCTGCCGATGGAAAAGGGACATTGGGTGGGTTTAGTGTGGGGTTCCTTGGGATTATTACTTACCTTCCAAGCTGATTGGTTGCTGAGTCAAGTTGTTCAAACTCCGGCTCCCTCTCCCAGTCCTGTAATTGCCAGGGTTTCAGCTTCCTCTGTAGTGCCCAGCCCGGAACCATCCCCAGAGCCACAGAAAAATTCTCCAGCTATCCAATCCTCAAAACAGCAAGGGAGTGCATTTAATTCTTCCGGATTTACTAGCAGCAGTTCCCAGCCAACTCCCTTACAAGCCAGTCCGCCCCGAAAAAAAGCCACAGCAACCTCTGTGCTCTTATCAGCACGGAACCGTACCCCTAGCTTTAATTCCCGGCAATTAGACGAACAACTAGCACTCTACAAACAACGGTTAACCATCAATGGACAACCACCACAAGTTTTAGTTATCGGTTCTTCCAGGGCGCTCAGAGGCATAGATCCGGTGGCCCTTTCCCGGGGCTTGGCGACTCAGGGCTATACCAATATTGATATATTTAACTTTGGTATTAATGGTGCCACTGCCCAAGTGGTAGATTTCATTTTGCGCTATGTACTCAAGCCTTCAGAGCTACCGAAATTGATTATTTGGGCAGATGGTTCCCGTGCTTTTAATAGCGGCCGTGAGGATGCTACCTTTAGAGCGATCGCATCTTCTCCTGGATACAAGTATATATTACAGCGATCGCCATCCACCACAAATCAATTAGGTTCCCCGGCAAATAATCCCTCCCCATCAACAGCAAATAATAAGTTTAATACCCAGTTTTCTACCGAACTAAATGATTCTTTAAATCAAGCTATAGCAGAACTTTCTCCAACCTATCAAAATCGCGATCGTCTCAAACAAGCATTGAGTCAAACTCTCAATTCCTTACCCTTAATTAAAACATTATCTCCCCGCAATCAATCTTCTTTACTCACCAATAAAAATGCCAATGGACAAATAGAACCTCAGGTAGTTGACTTTGATGGCTTTTTATCTTTATCAAAACGTTTTCAGCCCCCTGAATACTATCAAAAGCATCCAAAAGTTAGTGGTAATTATGATAGTGACTACCAATATTTTCAACTATTAGGTAGACAAGATGCAGCATTACAGTCAGTACTAGACTTCTCTCAACAGGAGAAAATGACTGTTGTATTTGTAAATATGCCGCTCAGTGCAGAATATTTAGATCCATTTCGCACCAAATACGAACAAGAATTCCAACAATATATGTTAGGTTTTGCTACCCACCCAAATTTTGTGTATAGAGACTTGAGTGAATTATGGCCAAAGGCCTATGACTTTTTCTCCGACCCCAGCCATTTGAACCGCTATGGTGCATATGAAGTCTCGAAAAAACTCGCTAATGACCCCATGATTCCTTGGCGGAAAAATTAATCCCTAGCTAGAAGGGAGTGAGGGAGGTATTTTCATCCTTGGTTGTGGGATTTTCCCGTGATGGACTAGCTTTGACTTTGAATAAATGGTTGGTTTATTTCCGTCTATCTGTACTATAAATGGAGTGATTAAAGATAAATAATATCAAGTGAACTTAATTGCTTACAATAAAAACTTTGCGCCTTTGCGCCTTTGCGCGAAATTTAATCGTAACTATTTCCCCCAAATCTTGCCTCTATGTTTAACTAATTAAATTATCAATTTGAGTCCTGTCGATGAATTTCATATCAATTTTATACGGTATATTCTTACTCAGTTTTCTGGCAGCTTACTGGTCTGTAAAACAAAAAAAATGGCAATGTTTCATTATTTTGATTGCCAGCCTCGTATTTTACGCCTCCTTACAAATTTACTATGTTCCATTACTGCTAGCACTGATTTTTATTAATTTTCGTCTGGGGAAAGCATTAGGAGAAAATACCAGTCCAGGGCAGCATAATTTGGATTGGTGGATATCCAATGAACAGTGGCAGTTTGCCCAAGCTGATTGGAATCGTCGCCGCCTAAAAATCTTATGGCTGGGTGTCTGTCTAAATGTTTTATTATTAATTGGCTTTAAATATATTTCCCCATTATTGAAGTTTTTTAACTATTCTTCCACCTTACAATTAATTGCACCGTTAGGAATTTCATTTTTTACCTTTGAGTGCATAGCCTATTTAGTAGATGTTTATCGTGGCGCACCAGCAACCCCCAGTTTACTCAAATTTGCTGCCTATAAATTTTTCTTCGCCAAATTAATTTCTGGTCCCATTACTCGCTATCACCACTTGAGAACCCAGTTTAATCATCTTTCCTTTCCCAACACGGCAATCATATCTGAAGGACTATGGTTAATTGCTCGCGGTGCATTCAAAAAAGCAATTCTGGCAGATAATTTGGGAGTTTTTGTCGATTTATGTTTTGGGAACTTACAAAGAGCAGGTAGCACAGATTTATGGTTAGCCATCTTTGCCTATGGCTTGCAATTGTATTTAGATTTTAATGGCTATGTAGATATAGCTCGCGGTACTGCTTTATTATTCGGTATCGTGTTACCAGAAAATTTTGACTTTCCCTACTTTGCTACCAGTATTGCCGACTTCTGGCGACGTTGGCACATGACTTTGGGTGATTGGCTGCGTAACTATATTTATTTCCCTTTGGGTGGTTCCCGTAAGGGTTTACTTCGCACCTGTATTAACCTCATGGCTGTGATGCTTATAGCTGGAATTTGGCACGGTGCAGCATTGGGTTTTGTGGTTTGGGGAGCATTGCACGGTTTAGGTTTAGTAATTCATCGGATAGTTGATAGTATAAGCGATCGCTATGCAAAATTAGCAGATTTTTGGCAACATCCCATCGGCATATTTATCGCCTGGTTATTTACCCAATCTATGGTTTTTATGTCTTGGATTTGGTTCCGTTTACCCAATCTCCAAGATTCTTCTTTGGTAATTCGACGGTTATGGGGGCACTCTGCTGATATCCAGTTTGCTCAAAAGGTTTATTTGGAAACTCTCAACCTCAGTCAATCCCAAGTAGCACTATTATTATCAACTCTGGCAATTGGCATGGCTGTTGTCTATTTCTGTCATCATCGACTAAAACTACAGTTTAATTGGCCAGTGAAACTGTTGTTTGTCCCCATTAGCCTTTATGCGGTGTGGTTGTTTGCTCCTGAAGGAGCTTTACCTTATATTTACTTTGATTTTTAGGCGTTGCTGATTAGTGGGATGATTTATCTCACGCAGAGGCGCAAAGACGCAGAGAGGATCAGAAGTTGAAAATCTAAACATTTATAGTTTCATCCCATGATTCAGCAATGCCGATTTTTAAGGTAATTTTAAAGCGTTATACTCCCAACGGCTAAAAACTTAACTTTTCGTAGGTTGGGTTGAACGAAACCAAACCCAACAGCAAGTAGGTTTTTGTTGGGTTACTCTTCGAGAAGCCCTTCGGGTTGCGCCACTTGCTTTATGCCGGGGAACCCGTCCATCGCAGTGGCTTACCGCTCCGCGTCTACGTACCTCAACCCAACCTACAATCATTAATCCGTTTAGAGTATACGTCCACATTCCGGCTCGTAGATAAAACGCATTTCCCTCTAGTAGAAAAACACGTAGGGTGTGTTATCGCGTAGCGTAACGCACCATCCCGCAAGGATTTTGGTGCGTATAGCCCTTCGGGCATGGCTAAGTGCAAAGCACACGCTGCGCGTTAACGTAGTTCCTCTGTAAGAGGCACGCTAAAGACTAAAGTCATAACGCACCCTACAGATACTACAAATACTTGCAGCATTCTCAATTAGCCCAGATTTCCGCCTAGGAATAAATTCCCAGGCTCAAAGACTAAGTCTGATAAATCAGACTGAAAAAGACTTATGTCCTACAGACAAGCTGCGCTAACAGCACCTTACCCTATGGGAACGCCTTCGGCGTACAACGTGCTTGGTTTATTAGCCTTGAAATTTATTTTAAGGTGGGAATGTGGACTACACGACATTGGTGCAAGTTGTTATACCAATTCACAAAAATATTGATACATATGTAGGGGCGCTGCGGCTTGCGCCCAAGTCCATGATTTGTATCATCAATAAAGTGAAACGGTATTATGTTTATTGAAATATTCCTTATTTTCATCCCCTTACGGGGAATTGGTTGATTTCAAGCTTTTGAATTTAGACGAAGAACTGGAAGAACAGGGTTTCCATCTCCTTGCGGGGAATTAGGTTATTTCAAGAACCCGTTGATGTTTCTGTCAGTGCCCCTCAGGTCTGTTTCCATCCCCTCGCAGGGAATTAGGTTATTTCAACCGAAAGGTAGCTGTTTCTAAATCCTCATCGACATTGTTTCCATCCCCTCGCGGGGAATTAGGTTATTTCAACCTTAAAGGTAAAAAGTTTCGGGGCGGGACTATTACGTTTCCATCCCCTCGCGGGGAATTAGGTTATTTCAACTTTGAAGACTTAAGTCCAACTATTGATGTTTCAATGTTTCCATCCCCTCGCGGGGAATTAGGTTATTTCAACCGTAACAACAATGTTTATAGGTTCAAACATAGTGTTGTTTCCATCCCCTCGCGGGGAATTAGGTTATTTCAACTAGATGAATGGGAGGCTGTCCTAGGCTATTTGAATGAGTTTCCATCCCCTCGCGGGGAATTAGGTTATTTCAACAAGCCATGCCCAAACGTTATAATAATTTAGATGCTGGTTTCCATCCCCTCGCGGGGAATTAGGTTATTTCAACCTTTCCATTGAGCAACAGTCAACTTAATTTCGTATCGTTTCCATCCCCTCGCGGGGAATTAGGTTATTTCAACTTACTTGATAATCCCCTGATAATTGCCCACTCTTGATGTTTCCATCCCCTCGCGGGGAATTAGGTTATTTCAACTCGGCTCTTTAAAACCCTTACAGAGCAAGCATCCTACAACCAGTTTTGGCAGGTCTCAAAAATAAGGCTATTTCAGCCACATTAATTGAAATAAATTATCATTTATTCCAAAACTATAAACGCTGTAACTATTTAATTATCTAGGTTCTGGCGATTTTGGCAGGACTACCTAGGTTTTAGCCCTTGCTTTGACCTGCCAAACATCAAGTTAGTAGTATTGTACCTCACCCTGGATTTATATTGATATTACTCGCAAAAATAATACGATGCACTAAGTTGTCACGCATTTAAATTGTATATATGTTTTTGACTGATAAAACGTCAAATCTGCTTTCTCCCTGACCCCTGCCCCCTGCGGTTGCACATACAAAGTAGTCCCTCATGGACGTTTGTACACAACCAAGGATGAAAATGCTTTGTGACTAACTCCTCAAGTTAGCACGCAATGCGCCCCTACAAACTCCGCGCTTTTTAACTATTTTCAAGCTAGTCCCCCAGGGGAAAATCCCACAACCTGCCAATGAAAATATCTCAAGTGCGACTCCCACACCTAAGCTGTCAACCATCAACCATCAACCATCAACTATCAACTAACAACTAACAACCATTTTCAAGTTAGATAGCGTAACAGCTTATCGATTATTAAGGGCGGGGAAACCCCGCCCCTACTAGGGGTTTTGGGCTAATTTAGGAGTCCGACCTTTTCAACCAATCATTAATTTCAGGGTAAATATTTTTACCATTGGTACGCGCTGCATAATCCACAAGACGAGGCGACGTAACACTACTTATGAAGTCAGGTAATTCATCATTTTTTCGGTAGCAGATATGGTGATCTACACTTTGGAGTAATCCAACCAGGCAGGGCATTATCTGGTAGGAGATGTAAGACGGTTTCGCCTGCTATCTATGCCAGAATTCCAGAATTCCACGGATAGAATCTGTGGGAGTATGTCAATAATTCCACTGTGCCTTCCCCCAAAGGTTAGATGCGCCCCGACAGGTAGTAAAGTACCATCACTATATATGGAAAGCAAAGAGAACAAGCAAATAAGCTTTCAAGCTCTTTGAGAATATAGTCATTACAACAAAGCTCAATTATTCGGAGTTTATCTCAAGCTATGTCTAATACCGAAACAGAATATCCCTCCGTTGAAACCTTGCACGGCCTTGTCGTAACTGAGACCAAGGTTATTATCACTGTAACTAGCACAGGTTGCACTGATGAAAGCGACTTCAAAATTGAAATAGTTGAAACCTTACCTCTACTTGTCAAAATTGTCCGTGTCAAACCTGATTTTTGCAGGATGATTCCTCACAGTGTTGATCTCTCCTTCTCTCTCAAAGAATTTGGAGCTGCCGAATTTAAGGTGGCTAATCCCTTTGCGCCAGGACCAAGAAGGTTGCAGTAAGTGTCTAGTAACACGTCTTCTCAGAGAAACATGCCAATTGCCTCGACAATCTCCGTAGCTTGGAAAGCAGGGCTGGATATTTCCGCCCTTTCATAGATTACTCACTCCTTCTTTTTCTGATCCCGAACTCACGTTTACTAGGGATTTTGAGCTAGGTTAGGGGTTTTACCCTTCAAACCAATCATTAATTTCAGGGTAAATCTTTTTACCATTGGTACGCGCTGCATAATCCACAAGCCGAGGCGACGTAAGACTATTAATGGTAGGAAATTATTGGAAAATATCCGGTCTAATAGGTCAGTAAAGCCTAAAATGGTGAGGTTTTCCTTTTTTCGCCACCGTTCGTAACGTTTGAGAATTTGTAAATCGCCAATATCTTCACCGGCTTGGTGTGCGGCTTTGATTACCTGGGCTAAAGCAGCCACATCCCGAATGCCCAGATTTAAGCCTTGTCCTCCCACTGGATGACAGTTGTGGGCAGCATCACCCACTAAAGCTAGTCTGTGTAGAGCATAACGATCGCTCTGCATTAATCTTACCTGAAAAATAAAGCGATCGCCTAATAATTCCAGTTTACCCATTTGCTTGCCATAACGCCTGGTTAGTTCTGCTAAGAATTGCTCATCATCCAAGGCACATAACGCTTGTGCTTCTTCATGGGGGGCAGTCCAAACAATCCGACAACGGTTCCCTGGTAGGGGTAAAATGGCGAAGGGTCCGCTAGACCAAAACTTTTCATAGGCGGTATGGTTGTGGGACTTTTCTGGCTTGACAAAAGCAACAATACAAGATTGCCAATATTTCCAACCCTTGGTTTTAATTCCAGCAGCTTCACGGGTGCGCGATCGCGCCCCATCAGCAGCTATCATTAATTTACTGCGAACTGTGCGTATTTCTCCATCTACTTTCACTTCCACACATACCTCGTCTGGGAAATACTGGGTATTTACCACCTCAGCCGGACACAACACAGTTACATTGTCACAACCACGGACAAACTCCTGCAAAGGATGCAAAAGTGCTTGGTGTTCTGCCACATAACCCAAATCCTTGGTTCCTAAATCCGAGGTATTAAATTCTACCACCTCCGGATATTCGGCATCGGAAAGGCGCACGCGGCGATAGGTTTCAATCTGGGGAAGTATTTTGTCCCACACACCTATTCCTTGATAAATAAGTGCAGACAGCATATGTACGGCATAGGCTTGTCCTTTAGCCACTGCTGCTGATTGTTCTCTGGCTTCAATTAAGAGTACCCTTAACCCAGAATCTTTTAAAGCACTTGCTAAGGTTAAGCCAGCAATACCACCACCAAGTATGACTAAATCGTAATCGTATCCCAGTTCGGGTGAAGTTTGTGTAGCAGATGGTTTCGAGTAGGACTGTACTTGCACCATTATTAAGACATATTACAGGATTTTAATTATTATTTTGACGCGATTTGCCTATATTGGGCAAGTGTGGGGGATTGAGTTGCAAAGGTGGATTTTTTACCAAGGATGGGTTTTTCCTTTACAGGGAAACTTGCTGGGATAATTGTTAAATTAGAATTAAAATTACCAGTCAGAATAATTCGTAATTAATAATTGATAATTCGCGCATTAGTGCCCACGGATGAATCCTCTTTTTTTTTCGTTCCTTGCCTCTGGCAAGGAATGCAGCGATTGAGGCTCCAGCCTCAAATCCGGGGCTGGAGGCGGAAGCCTCTAAAGAGTGCATTTGGGGGCTGGAGGTGTGGAAACCAGAGAGACACTCTTAGTAAGGGAGCAAACCCATCACTAATTGACCAACAGCATCATAAATTTAGGGGCTAATGCACCATTAATTATGTAAAGCCTACGGCATAGCGACCCTTAGAGCGCAGCTCCTCTGTAAGAGGCATTATGAATTAATAAGTATGAATTAATTGGTCAAGATAAAAATGTGTGGAAGATTTACCTTGAATTGTGCTCCAGAAGACTTAGCCTCAACCTTCCATATAAATAAGCCCCCAGATTTAGAAGCACAATACAATATAGCGCCAACCCAAAGAGTGGTGGCAATTTTATACAATCTAGAAAGTCAGCAGAGGGAGTTAGTCAAATTACGTTGGGGATTGATTCCTTCATGGGCAAAAGATATGGGAATAAGCGCGAAATTAATTAACGCTAGGGCAGAAACCGTAGCTCAAAAGCCAGCTTTCCGTTCTGCATTTAAGTACAGGCGTTGTCTAGTAGTTGCAGATGGTTTTTATGAGTGGCAGCGACAAGGAGGGAAAAAACAGCCCTATTATTTCCGTTTATCCCACGGACAACCATTTGCCTTTGCTGGGTTGTGGGAAAAATGGATGTCCCCCCAGGCAGAACAAATATCTTCCTGTACAATTTTAACTACCGAAGCGAATGAAATAGTAAAACCAGTACATGGGCGGATGCCAGTAATTATCGATACCAAAAATTATGATTTGTGGCTGAATCCGGAAGTACAAACAACTGAACTGCTACAGCCCTTACTAGTCTCTTATCCAGATGCGGAGATGACAGCTTATCCGGTAAGCAGTTTGGTGAATAACTCCAGGCATAATCTGCAAGAGTGTATTGTGCCTTTAAGTGATAACTTGCAGTAATATCGTTTAGCCCCATAATCCACCTGGAAATAAATTTCCACAGCGAGTACACGAAGTGCCTTGAAACTGATAACTTGCAGTAATATCGTTTAGCCCACCTTCCCGCCTGGAAATTTATTTCCAGGCTGATAAACCAAGTACGTTAAACTGAACTTACCCCGGATCATTTGTACTACACAGGTCTTAAACCCTTGCCACAAAAGAAATCTGGCTCTTAACGCCAGTATGGGTGTACCCATGTTTTGACTTGTTTTGTGAGGTGGTAAGCGAAGCTATGCCGAAGGCTTATCGCCCTATAATGAGATAGGGGCAAAATCAACCGAAATCCCCGCACCATAAGGTTTAGACAGATTTGTACCCAGTAGTACATACGTTTTGTGCTGTAAACTTTAAGCTCAATCAGGGTTTGATGCCCTATAGTACAAATGAATGGGGGGAACTTCAGGTTAAAACGCACTGCACGCCTTACCCAGTCTGATTTATCAGACTTTGTATGTGAGCCTAGGAATTAATTCCTAGGCGGACATTTGGGCTAGGAACTGTTTTCAAACTCATTCGTAGGTTGGGTAGAACGGAGTGAAACCCAACAAGTTGAACGAAGAATGTTGGGTTTCGTCCCTCAAACGCCACTTCCTATAACGGAGGGAACCTCCCTTCGGGTTCAACACTTTGCTTATGCCGGGGAACCCGTCCACCGCAAGTGTTTCACCGCAACGGAGTGGCTCCCCAACCTACAATTTATGCTGGTAATAAAAGACTATCATCACCCAGATTTATCTGTGGAATCAATCCAAAATCCAAAATCCAAAATTGTTTGACCAAAAATATAGACTGGATACAAGCCGTGTGGATTCATCCGTGGAGAAGAAAAAATGTTTTATGAGTTTCATTAGCCCTTCGATTCATCGATGGGGTAATAATTCTAAATTCTTCATTCTAAATTCTAAATTCCCCTTGACTGAGTATTTCCTATGTCTCCCAAGCATCAACAAGCAAAGATAAATAAAATTCAATCCTGTGATTGGTCCATTACAGAATTACCAGGATTAAGCCCACAAGAGCAATCCCAATTACTCAGCTGTGGAATCACCACAACTGCTATTTTAATTGCCCAAGCCAATCATCCAGCCGCTAGAGTAGCACTATCAAACAAATTAAAGGTGAATATTAACCATGTAAATAAATGGGTGGCTTTAGCGGATTTAGCTCGTATTCCTAGCGTGGGAACCCAATATTGCGGCTTACTACTCCATGCTGGTATCGCTTCTGTAGCCCAGTTAGTTAACGTTCCTACCCATCGATTACACAAACAAATTCTCCGCCTGCAAGTAGCAACCATGCAGCGACGAGATTTGTGTCCTACAGTTGAACTCGTACAACAATGGATTCAGCAAGCTCAAATCATTGGGAGTTAGGAGTTCGGGAGTTAAACCTCTCTCAAATCTTAGGTTTTAACCAACACTCCATTGAGGAAAATTTCCGCCAATCCTTCCGCCATTTGTTGCATTTCTTGGGCAGATGCATCAGGATCAACTAAGGTGTTATGGGAAAAACCTGCGATCGCAAACATTCCTAAAAATACCTTTGCTACTAATTTGGCATCCATCTGGCGATAGATTCCTCGATCCATAGCTGTTTGAAAAAAGGCTTCAGCTACATCGGTCATTTTGCTAATCACCTCCGATTGAATACGTTCCCGTAAATCTGGATGAAATTGTGCTTCCATGAAACAAACTCGCATCATTTCGGCATTTTTCTTCATATTCCACATCCGGCGCCGCATGACTTGAGCCACAGCTTTGTAATTAGCCATTTCACTCAATTCCGTGAGTAGATCGGTTAAAATATCTACCCATCCAGCAGTTGCTACTTCAATTAAAATCGCCTTTTTATTGGGAAAATGACGAAACAGCGTTCCTTCTGCCACACTGGCAGCCTTAGCTAAATCGCGGGTGGTGGTACCATCAAATCCTTGAGCCGCAAACAATCGTCGCGCTGCTTGTAAAATGCGATCGCGTGTTTGTGCTTCTGAAGGTGGGGAAGAATTAAAAACTCGCATAACAATTATAGTTATAGTGATATCTGCGGAACTGAACCCGTAGCATTATTGTCTAACGTCAAACACAAAAAGCTGAGAAAGCTTAATACTAGATTAACGCCTTGTTTACTGCCAATCTGATTGGTTTGTTCACGAAAATTTACTTTTATTGCTGTTTATGAGCCAGTTACATTACTTAAAACCAGTTGAGGTTAAAAAAGTTACCACGAAATTTTTGATTGCCTTGTTGTTGGCAGTATTCTGCTCTTGGGGATTATTACCAGGAGTAGCATTTGCCAAAACTACAACAACTAGCACTTCTATCAAACCATATCTGGATCGGGTGATTCAGAATATGACGGAGTTCCGTCTGAATAATGGTATGAAGTTCATTGTACTGGAAAATCACGAAGCACCAGTAGTTTCTTTTGTCACTTATACTGATGTGGGTGGTGTGGATGAGCCGGATGGGAAAACTGGTGTGGCACACTTCCTGGAGCATTTGGCATTTAAAGGCACAACTCGCATTGGTACTAAAAATTACAAGTTAGAGAGGCCCTTACTTGATCGTTTGGATCGGTTGGACAAGGAAATTCAAGCTGCGAAAGCTGCTGGTAAAACCGATGAAGTTGCCCAACTCCAAGCCAAGTTTAATGGTACTGAATCCTTGGCGGCTAAACTAGTGGAGCAAAATAAATTAGGACAAATTGTGGAACAGGCTGGAGGTGTGGGTTTAAATGCCACTACTTCCACAGAAGCAACCCGTTACTTTTACAGTTTCCCTTCTAATAAGCTGGAATTATGGATGTCCTTGGAGTCAGAGAGATTTTTAGACCCTGTATTTCGAGAATTTTATAAAGAAAAAAATGTCATTCTAGAAGAACGACGTTTACGGGTGGAAAATTCTCCCATTGGACAGATGTTGGAGAAGTTTATGGATACAGCCTACACGGTTCATCCCTATAGAAGACCTGTGATAGGTTATGACCAGGATATCCGTAATTTGACTAGGGATGACGTACAGAAATTTTTTGACACCCACTATGTACCTAGTAATATCACCATTGCTATTGTGGGTGATGTCAAACCTGCTGAGGTGAAAAAACTGGCACAGGTTTACTTTGGACGTTACAAAACTGGCTCCAAATCTATGGAGAAAATTGCCAGGGAACCCAAACAGTCAAAAACCAAAGAAGTCATCTTAAAATTAAAGTCCCAACCTTGGTATTTGGAAGGCTACCATCGCCCAGCTATTACCCATCCAGATGAACCAGTGTATAACATTATGGGTAGACTCATGAGTGATGGACGTACTTCCCGCTTATACAAGTCTTTGGTAGAAAAACAGCGACTGGCATTAACAGCCCAAGGTTTTAGTGGCTATCCCGGTGATAAATATCCCAATTTAATGTTATTTTATGCCCTCACCGCTCCTGGTCATTCTGTGGATGAAGTCGCAACCGCTTTGAGAAAAGAGATTACTAAGTTAAAGACTGAGTTAATATCTCAAACCGATTTGGAACGGGTAAAAACCCAAGCTAGGGCAGAATTATTACGTGCCCTCAACTCCAATATGGGTATGGCGCAGCAGTTATTAGAGTATGAAATTAAAACGGGTTCTTGGCGGAATTTGTTTCAACAAATAGATGCCTTAGAAGCGGTGACTGCGGCTGATATTCAGCGGGTGGCGAAGGCAACATTTACCCCAGATAACCGTACCGTGGGTAAACTTTTGTCAAAGGAATCATAATTCTCAATTCTTCATTACTAAATTCGCTCATTCCCCCGTTGGCGCAGCCGCCCTGTAAGGGCTAAGGGGTTGACTAATAATTCCACGAAATCAACATAGGTACAGAAGAAGACGGATATGCACAGGTACAAGTCTCACACAAGAAATAAAAGGCTAATGGCACTGAAAAATCTCAAATCTATCATCCTGCATGGGAAAAGATTTGTGTATGTAGTGGTAATTGCGATCGCTTGTTTACTTTTTACATTTAACCTTTCTTGGGCGGCAACGGAGGCAAAACATTACACAGATTTACAATTTCCACCACTTGCAGATGTCAAGTTACCCAACCATGAACGGTACGAGCTGAATAATGGTATGGTGGTTTACTTAATGGAAGACCATCAACTACCTTTAGTCAGTGGTTCTGTGATTGTTCGTACTGGTTATCGCTTAGAGCCTGGAAATCAAGTTGGCTTGGCTAGTTTAGTTGGTACGGTAATGCGAACCGGAGGAACTAAAAAGCATTCCCCCGACGCACTTAATCAAATATTGGAACAAAGAGCGGCCGCTGTGGAAACTGGAATTGGTGGAACCTCCGGTGGTGCTAGTTTTAACGCTTTGCGTGAAGACTTAAACACAGTGTTTGGATTATTTGCAGAAGTCATCCGCGAACCAGTATTTGCTCAAGATAAATTAGATTTAGCCAAAACCCAACAAAAAGGGCAAATCGCTCGACGCAATGATAAACCGGATAGCATTGCCAGTCGGGAATTTAATAAATTAATCTACGGTAAAGATAGCCCCTATGCCCGTACCACTGAATATGCAACCTTAGATAATATCTCCCGTGAAGACTTAATCAAGTTCTACCAGCAGTATTTCCACCCCAATAATATGATTTTGGGGATTGTGGGAGATTTTGACCCCCAGCAAATGAAATCCCTCATTCAAGCCAAGTTTGGTGATTGGCAGAAAAATCCCCAAATAGCTACCAATAAATTACCAAAGGTGTCTCAAGCTAATTCTGGTGGTGTCTTTTTTGTCAACCAACCCCAACTAACTCAAAGTAATATCCTGATTGGACATTTGGGGGGACAATTCAATAGTTCTGATTATCCAGCACTGGATGTATTAAACGGAGTTCTCAACGGTTTTGGGGGACGTTTATTTAATGAAATCAGGAGTCGTCAAGGTTTAGCATATTCTGTATATGGTGCTTGGAGCGCTCGCTATGACTACCCAGGGGTATTCATCGCCGGGGGACAAACTCGTTCTGATGCCACGGTACAATTTGTCAAGGCAATTCAGGCAGAAGTCAAGCGTATTCAAGCTAAACCTGTGAGTGCCAAAGAACTGGCTTTTGCCAAAGAATCTACCCTCAACTCTTTTGTATTCAATTTTCAAGATCCTGGACAAACCCTGTCTCGGTTGATGCGATATGAATATTATGGTTATCCGGCTGATTTCTTGTTTCGCTATCGTCGTACAGTGGAAGCCACTACAGCTGCTGATGTTCAGCGAGTAGCTCAAAAATATTTACAACCAGATAAATTAGTTACATTAGTGGTAGGCAATCAAAAAGCAATTAATCCACCTCTAACAAGATTAGCTGCACAGATTATACCCCTAGATGTGACAATTCCTGGTTCGCCGCGATCGCAAGCTAAAAAATAATTTCTGGCATTGCTGAATTGAGGGATGATTTTGCCCAATTCCCAACGAAGTTGCGGGGCTTAGATCCCCGCGTTCAGCAACATTTGTGAAAAACACGTAGGGTGTGTTATCGCGTAGCGTAACGCACCATCCTGTAAGGGTTTTGGGGTGTGCGGCTGCGGGCTTAGGGCACAGGGCATGACCCCCGGAGTTCTGCCCACAGTTTTGGGTGCTCCCGCTATGCAGGACACTTAACTGATTGCGTTGCCGTAGGAGTAACATTATTTGATGGTTTCCCTTTCCACAATACTGGATAAAACTTATCCTCATTTAGACGAAAAGGTCCACTTATATCTACTGGAGCTTCGATACCATTTTCAACAACATACAATTGAACATTGGCAGGAATTTCTTTATAAATGTAATAGCCACGCGGTATAAATTGCAGTCTTTTCTCAGAATTTACTTGAAAAACTGCTTGTTGGCTTTGAGTTGTAATAGCCTTTCCATTAATGTCACAGACACGTTGCAGCTTAAATGCTGTATCTGATATTGTTTCTAGTAAAGCTAAATTTTGAGCCAGACTTTCAGTTGCTTTATACCATTGTCCACCTTTATAGGAACTATCAATGCTAATGGTATTAGCAACTTTCTTATTACCCAAAAACCGAGATATATCAATAGAAATAAGTCCAGCAATATTGACATTTAAATCATTGTTATCTTCAACGATATTTGTCCCGGCTGATAGAGTAAATGCAGATGCTCGTAAACTTGGACCAACATAAAGAGAGACAGGCTCATCACTAGCAATACCTACACCAAAGGCAACGCCGGGAGAGATACTTCTCTGAGGATTAAATTCTTTGTTAATACCAACTAATCCGCCAATCTGATCTTGACCAAAATCAATTAAGCCTCCAGTAATAATACTACTATCCTCTGTTCCACCTAAAAAATTGCTGGTAACCTCTTTTGTGATATTACCTAAATTTCCGATTATGGGAAAAACCGTATTCAAAGTATTAGCTGCATTTTTTTTGGCTAATTCGTTAACAAATTTTTGATATTGATTGTCTAAAATGACACTAATATTATTTGGAGTATTCTTATTTGGCAATAAATACATTACTTCATCAATAAGTCCTGCTAATTTAGGACTTTTCTTCAAAAATGCCTCGACTGTTACTTTTAGGTTAACTTTTTGTTGGGTTTCACTTATCTTTTCAGCCTTCTCGATATTTGCTTTAGGAATTTTATTCCTAGCGATTACCACCTCGAAGGGTTTAGTAATAGCTTTAATATTATATCGATAATATACAACTCGGTCTTGACAATTATTCCCTGGTTGGACTTCAAATTCATACACATCAATCTTCCAATTGACTTTTTCGTCAATCTCACGAGTATCGGTAACTTGATCGATCTTAAAATAGAATTTAACCCCTCGACTATTATTCAGCAAGGTTTTGATTAAGTTATAATCTCGCAGGAGACTAAAATATTCAGTAGCGCGAATAGATAATCCGCCGAGAAACTGTCTCCAAACATTACCTTGGGGATTCCATATTTTTTCATAATCTTTTTGGTTCGCAGGGGTTGGTAATGCTTTTTCCAGTATGGGACATCCATTAGAATTTTTAGATGATTTAGCTGATTTAAGAGATTTTAGCCATTTCTCTGCATCCCCTAACTGATTATTAGGAATTACAATAGTCGCTTTTCTAGCATCATACCTAGCTTGTAGCTTTCTAAAACTAGGCGTCTCACTAATCGGTAAAAATTGCCATTCTACTTGCACGTTGGTTTTGGCGACATTATTAACAAACTTCATAATGTCCTCCATAAAAGAGAAGCGAATCGCTCTAATAGTCTCGTCCAAGTCAAGGGAACTATTATCTGTTTGAGCCGTACTCTCTGAAGAAGTTTCTGCCGGATTACTTTGAGCTAGTAAAGGTAAAGTGGGAGAAAGCAATATCATCCCCACGACGCTAACAATTGACCACGGAAAAAAGCTATACAATTTCATCTTTGAACTCTTTACACCACAAATTAATGGATTAACTTAAATTAAATCGTAACCGTTTAGTGGGGTAAGGAGAGAATGAGGTTTACAGGCGATTTAATTAGATAATTTAGCCTCGTTTCCTTAAATTTATGGGCTTGATGGTGCCTCAAACTCTATTAACTTCGTACCCCCTGTGAACGCTTACATTAAATCAGCTGGATAAACTAGAGCATTAGTACCTTGAGTACCAATCAGCATTCCTAATATTTTTCCAGTGCTAGGATAAAAAACTCTTGCTCCGTGAACGCTATCAATTAATCGCTGATTAAATTCCACCTCATAAACCTCAGCTTCAAAATCTCCTACAATAAAAGGTAATTGTGTTGGAATAGGATTCCTTACTTTGCCTTTTATTCGCACACCATTATTGATAGTAAACATGACTTCATCGCCTTCTCTAACTTGACTACGTTCAATAGGATTGAACTCTGCTAGAGTTGGAGAAATACTCACAAGAGGATCGGGTGTAATTTTTACAATCGGATTGACAGATAGAACTGAAGGCTCAGAATAATCAAAGATGACTCCAATTTTTGCATTTCCAGTTCCTCTGACCTCAGTTCCTATAAATTGTCTTGGTGTTCTAGAATGAATAAAAGCTTGTCCAGTGGGTGTTTGTTCAAAAAGACAGATATCAATTGGTGCAAGTAAGTAACCATCTTTCTTACCAAACAGCAGTCGTTCGCCACTCTCTTTAAACTGTCCAGTTCTTTTTCGATAAATTCCCATTTTAGTTACTTTACTAATTCAAAAAGTTATATTCAAAAAGTTATTTTGACTTCAGAAATCATACTTACACTTCATGTGAATAACCATGATTTGGCGATTATCACTTGTCTTATAATTAGCGATGCTCCTTTATGAGCCGCTGCGCGAACGCTGTCAAGCTTAATTGCCGAAAAAGCTTACCAGACAAGCGTTTTAAAAATACCGAAAAGTTTTCTTCTACGTGCGGAATGTGGGTTTAATTCACATCAGGCGTTACTTTATAGTTTAGACTAAATTCCTTTTTCAAGACTAAAATCTGTGTTTACTCTTAACTTGCTGTAATACTTTGGTGCAAGATGTGTGTTTAGCAAGTATAGGAATCCGGTTTGATTATTGAACGAAATTAGGTGCTTGTAGGGTGCGTTAGCGTAGCGCGTAACGCACCATTCATCTCGACTTTGGTGCGTTGCGCTGCGCGACAACACACCCTACGTATTTTTTCAAAAATCAAGTATGATTCCTATATTTTAGATTTCAGCTCCAAAAATAACCTATAAATTATCAAAGCCTTTTTGGATAAGGGTCTGGCGGTTTGATTGCTAAAATGGGTTGGCTATTTTCATTAGTAGAAGAACTGACAGAAGATGAACAACGCGATTGCCTTTATCTTGAGTGCAAGGTGGAACGGGCATTTTATGAAGCAGGGAAAGCCTTGCAATCACTCCGAGATAGGCGATTGTATCGTTCTGCACATAAGATTTTGAGGAATGCCAGGATAGGTTTGGGTTTGAGCGTCGCCATCCTTATTAATTTAATTTGAAAGATTGCAGTTGTTTTTTGAATTTATCTAAGGCTTGCTGCCACTGATTTTTTTGAACTGGTATGGGCACAGTTGCTGGTGGTAGTTCAGAATTAAGATGACGATAATAATCCCAAATTTCCCAATAAGGACAACCAGGCTGAATCCGAATACCAGCCCAATGGAGGTATTGCAAAGGTTGGTTAACTGTTGGATCGACTAGTATATTTCCCTGTTGCTGAAAATGGGGAGTTCCTGCCCAATTTCCCGGTGCTTGACCCTCTCTGCGGACTATATTAAAGTACCGAGGAATGCGTTGCAAACGCATATAATTGATAATCGGTTGGTCAGAAGTTTTTTGGGAAAAATCAAAATATTCTGGATGTGCTGCACATTCAGCAAAGGTTTCGTATAAGTCATTTTCGGAAATCAAGTTTTTCTTAGAACCCCATAAACCACCATTAAAAATATCTTTGACCTCAGTTTCATTAAATACATTATCTTCTATAATTTTGGGTGTAAATACATTGGTAATACCGCCTAAATGCTGATAGTCACAACAGATAAAATCTGTCTGGGATAAATAATTTAGATTGTCAATTATTTTTTCAAATACAACAATATCAGTATCAATATATAAAAATTCTTCAAAGGGACCGAACCAACAAGCTTGCTTGCGAAATTGATTGGGACGAGCGAAAAAATTCCCACCAAAAATGTTGTATAATTGATTGGACAAGCGGTTAATAAAATCTAAATCTTCGTATATCTCTACTCCATAATATTTATTCAAGGTCTGTGCAATATTGTGATAATTGTCATCATAAGGAATCATTACAATCGGTGTATCTACGTCGTATAATCTGATACTATTAAGGAGAGCGATCGCATTATCTGTTACCTTATCATTAGCGATAATATAAATTCCCCGTTTCATTGATTAAACCTCAATTTTATAATCCTAATTTTCTGAAAAATCGCGTACCTAAATTTGGCGTTGTATGGTATTTTTTAGGTTGATCTGTAAACTTTGGTCGTCGTTCTGGTTGATGGAGATAGCGGTAATGTAAGAAAATTTCCCTGTAGGGTAAATCAAAATTTTCTCCTGCACAAACACGACTAAATAATTGAGAAGATAAACCAATATAATGAATATAAGTTAATCGATTACCTCGGTCATATAAAATATTATTTCTTGCTTCAAAATGAGGTGAAGTTACGCAACAACCAGTTCTTTCATTGGCTGGTAGATGGTTAGCAAAATTGTAGCTAGGAATCCCTAATCGCATCACCATATAATTAAGGATAGTTTGGTCGGGAGCCATCTCATAAAGAATTTCTGCTTCTCCTTGTTGCAATTTATCTAATAGCCATTCCCGTTGTTGGCGATTAAATAAATCTTTTTTAGAACCATAAAATCCCGAACAAAATATTTCTGTTTCCAGCCTCTCTGATGTAAATAATTCCTTCAGTTTGACGGCATCTGTATGATAAACATGGGATAAATCTGTATATTGAAAGTCATAAACTACCCAATCATGTTGATTGAGTTGAGCAAAAATTTGCTCCAGTGGACTCATTAATAAAGTATCGGCATCCATATAGACAAAACGCTCGAATGGCCCATCAAATGCACAGTAACGTCGATGGGTTCCGAACCGGAGGTATGTATCGCAGCCTAATTCGCGCCAATTTTTCTTGGCTGTGGGGTGGGTATCCCAGACACGACGGGCAAAATTATCCCATTGTTGAATTGAATGGCGATTATCATAAATTTGTACATTTGGACGACGAGTTATTTCCCCAGCTATTGCTGTTGTATTATCGTCATAAGGATAAATACAAACAGGCATTTCTTGCCCATAAATTGCCTCAATACTATTAAGTAGAGCTATGAGTTGGTCATAAACTCGGTCATTGGCCAGGGTACAAATACCATCCATAGTAATAAGTAACAAGTAATAATTAATAAGTAATAAGTAATAAGTTATTTAAAATTTGGTAACAAATTCTGAGAGCCAGTTGAGCAAATTTAATTTATGTAGGATAATTTGCCTAGCTTCAGCGATCGCATTTTTTGCTTCATACCAAGCATCAGGATTAGCAGTCACTTCTTGAATGTAAGCAATACCTTTCTCATCTAAACTTGGTAATCTTAAAAAGCTGCCTGGTGGTAATAATTTATCTGCTGCAGGACCACCATAGTAAATTGGCAAACACCAAGCAAGTAAAGCATCCCATAATTTCTCACTTACATACCAATTATTATCGGCATAATTTTCAATTGCTAGATTATAATAATAGGGAGCCATTGCATACCATTTGTTACCTATTTCCCCGATTGTTTTCGCCGATTTTGGTAAGTTGCGCCCAAACAAATCAAATTCGATTTCCCTTGCTTGTAAGGACTCTAAAAATTGTAATCGCTGTCGATGGTTTACCGTGCGGCTAATTCCAGAAGTAATCCAACTGCAAGTTTTTACCTTTTGGGGCGGAGGCATTTCATTTAGTTCCCGAAATGAGTTACCATGATACCAAATAGCAGGCATATAATCGGGAGTGGGAGCAAAGTCATCGGGGCCAGAAACATAACCGCAATATTTTTCTGCTTCTTGATAATTCAGTTTGTTTCTTTTGACAACTTCATTTAAAGGTGGTTCGCGCAATAAATAAATTACTTTTTTCTTGGGTACGCCACGTAGTAAATTGATAGAGAATTCTGAATTTTGCTGCTGTTTATGAAAACGAGATAGCCAAGATTTTTGCTGAGTAATTGGCGGAAAATCAAACTGATACATCAACATAAAATCAGGATTTTGTGCTGTGGTACGCATTTGAATATTGTGCCAAACACCGAAATATTCAGGAGTTTGTTGCCATAACCAATCATTTCTGCTAGACAATCCTGAATAGCTGCTAATCATGCCAATAGTTGCTCTAGCCATTTGTTTAATCCTTAGTTACAGATTGGTGGACGATAAGATTCATCAACATAACTGAGAATTTTTGCTGCTCTATTTTCCCAAGAAAACTGTTTGACGAATTCTATACTATCTGCATAACCTGCTATTTGTCTGGGATGAGTTTCTAAAACCCTCGCCACTGCTTGAGCAAATTGGCTAGGATTATCTGGTTCACACCAAGCAGCTATGGCTTTAGTATGCTTAAACTCCATTAATGAAGGAATTTCCGTGGCGACGATGGGAGTTCCAGAAGCGAGGTAGTCAAATAATTTCAGGGGAGAGGTAAAAGTGGCAGCATTACCCAAACAATGAGGATGAGCCAAAATATCTGCTGCTTGCAGCAAAGATGCTAATTCTTCATGCAATATGTACCCTAAAAATTTAATATTTTCAGCGTACTTTTCTCGCGCTAATTGCTGATAATGTTCTACCTCTTCTTGGGTACCACCAGCACAGGCAAATTGCACATTTGGCATTTGACGAGCAACATCAATTAAAATATCAACTCCTTTAAATTTTCTTAATGCTCCTGCATAAACTACCAATTTTTCTTGACTGTGCTGGAGCAACTTTTTCCGCCATTCTGTTGCTTTTTCGGTTTGCCTTGCCATAAACAATCGATTGTAACCATTGTGTAGGGTAATCACCTTGTCTGGAGGCATCCCATTTTCAATCATTGTCTGACTAATGGTATCAGTGACTGTGATAGAAATTTGAAACAGGGGATGATGCACAATTTCTAATTCAAATTTCTTATTTTCATGGTGATGATGTTCATAAATAGCTGGAATGCCATTTTTAATAGCAGCCTTGACGAAATTCCAATCACGACTGTGGACAAGTTTAGTAGTCGGAAGTAGGTGAAATGGTAAATAATATTTACAGGCAATAGTATTAGGGTCAGTGAATTTACTTTTAATATGATTAATTGGAAAAGGCATCGGTATGGGAGCCACTTTTAGCTTGTCCTGGAGATTATAAAATTTGACAATTTTCCGGGGTGGCTTTCTGGGTTGAAATGGACGAATTAAATTCAATGGGCTAAGTGTTGTTAATCCTTGGGAAGGATATACCAAAACTGTGGCATAACCCAAGTTTGCTGCTGCATTTGCTGCATTGCTAGATTGAACTAAGTGAGCTGCCGGTTGAGGTAACTCATCCATCACAAAAAAAATATAGTTTTTCTGCAAACAGACATTTTGCATGAATTTATGTTTGTGTAATATCTTCAAAATCTTCTAATTGTTTTAATACATCAGTAGCAGCATGATAAGCTTCTGCAATTAATTCTTTTTTTTGTTGAGATGTATCTATGACATCATCCGCCAGGGAACGTAAAGAAGCAATCATCGGATTGACGCGTATGCGAAACTGATTGCAGAGACTTCTTAAGCTTTGATATTGATTAGTGAGATTATGATTTAGTTCTGCCAATGATAGGGATTGGCATTTAATTTGGAGGTTAATAATATCGTCAAATGTATCAATGGTACAGAGAATTCTCCAGGCTGATGTGTAGGCTTTTTCAATTAATTCCTGCTGCTCTTGAGGACTGTCCACTAAATCATCAAGTAGTAAAATTAAAGAGCCAATCATTGAATTCAGCCGCGTCCGAATTTCATGGGAAATGCGAATTAAGCTTTCCTGACGTTTGTTATCCAGCTGATACTCTTCCTGAAATTGCATGGAGTAAAGACGGGAGTAGTAACCTCCTTTTTGTAGTAATTCTTCATGTTTCCCCACCTCCACAACTCTTCCTGCATCTAACACAGCAATTTGATTGGCTTTTTGTACAGTAGATAGGCGGTGAGCAATTACCAAGGTGGTACGTTCCCGACTGAGGTTATCAATCGCCTCTTGTACTAAGCGTTCAGAAACCGTATCTAAAGCACTGGTGGCTTCATCTAGAATCAGAATTTCCGGATTTTGCAGGAGTGCGCGAGCTATGGCTAATCTTTGCTTTTGTCCTCCAGATAACATTACCCCGCGATCGCCTATAATGGTATCAAAATCTTGTGGTAATTTACTCACAAATTCATCAGCATTTGCTAGTTTGGCGGCAGTAATAATTTCTGCTTCTGTAGCTCCGGGTTTCCCATAGGCAATATTATTTCTAATTGAGTCATTAAAGAGAAAGGTATCTTGACTGACAATTCCCATTGCTTGACGTAGGGATTGGATGTCAAACTCCCGTAAATCCGTCCCATCAATGGTAATCACACCAGAAGTAGGATCGTAAAATCTGGGTAATAAATCTGCTAAGGTTGATTTCCCCGCCCCAGAACTACCAACTAAAGCCAGGGTTGTACCGCAGGGTAAACATAAATCAATATCTTCAAGTACAGATTTGTCACTACCAGGATAAGCAAAAGAGATATTCTGGAAATGTATCCCTTTTTTTATTGGTTTGTAAGTAATACTACCATTACCCATCAAAGGTTTATTGGCTCGGTTGAGAAAATCAGCTACTATATCCACACTAGTAGCAGTATTAGCAAAACTACTGCGGAGGGTATTTAATTGGGAAATAAATGGTAATAATCTGAGCAAGACCAATAAATAGGTGAGTAATATGGTGGAAATCGCAGTAATTTGGTCTTTAAATAGGAATTTACTCAAGATAATAATTAACAGCAAGGAAGTAATTCCCATTACCTCACTCAAGGGGGCGATGGCAGCAGAATTAGCCTGGGACTGAAAATCTGATTTCTCGCGATCGCGGATTAACTTTTGAATCCTTTTATACTCTTTTTCTTCATTACCCGTAGATTTGACTAGTCGAATACCACTAAAGATTTCCAGAATTGCAACCGAATAAGCCCGAGACATATCACTCAAGACTTTGCCAAACCTGTGGGAACGGGCAATGGCATATTGGTTGGCTAGGGTAATTAAAGATAGTAAAAACGTAGCTGCGATGGTTAATTGCCAGGAAATTGATAGTAGTAATCCGACAAAAACTAAAATCGTAATTACTAAGATAATTAGCCTCATAACATTACCAATAGCACTGGCAGTCCTGGCAATTTCTCCACCAATCCGGTTAATTAAATCGCCAATTTTCGTCTTGGCATAATAATCTATATCTATTTCTAGCAATAACTTGATACCAGCTTCTCGCATATCAGCAGTCAGTTTGCGCGTCAAGCTACTAGATACGAGATTGCTAGCATAATTAGCTAAATTTTTGCAAATAATTATCAATAAAATTGAACCTGCCATTACCCATAAACGATAATTATCTGGCAGACTATCAAATGGTTGAATAATTGCTTTGAGTAAAACAGGAGCATTAGATAAATCTATATCTTGCCCCACTATTTTTAAAACAACTGGAACAATTAAAGTTGTACCAACACCATTGAAGAATGCTCCGGAAAAACCTAACAATATAGTGAAAAAAATTAGTCCAGGATATGGTTTAGCGAATTTTAGTAACAATTTATTTGTAGACATTGGGTTGTTGATAATTACCAACCAATAACATTAATTATAGTTTCCTTGATGCTCGATTCAATTGATCAATCAATCATCTCCAGATAATTGCATTTATTAATTGAATTTAGAAAATATAGTACGCACCTCCGAGGCAAAGATATAAACAGGATTTGCCCTTCAACTTACTATAATTACTCTCAAAATATTATCAATCTGGAAAATAAAATATTGTCCCATAATCCTTGTTTAACCAACCTTGGGGGGGTTGAATTCCCCTGCTTCTATAAGCAGTGCGTTTTGCGTCGGGGTAAAATCCCCGTTGCTCCTACGTAATTCGCTCATTCGCTCATTCGCTCATTCGCTCATTCGCTCATTCTACATTCCTTTAATTTATGGTCGTTAATTATGTGACTTACAACCGAGTAATTACTGACTTTAAGATGGATGCCATTGCCTCTATGCTATATTTTTCTACACATCTGACTCTTGCTCTGTTTCCTCGTTCATTGGCTGCATCTAAATCCTCAAAGATTAACTGAATTTGTTGGGCAATTTGTTCTGGGGAGCTAGGGTCAACTAGATAACCAGTATCACCTAAAATTTCTGGGATATCTCCTACTCCTGTGGATAATACGGGTTTAGCCATTGCCATGCCATCTGATAACTTGAGAGGGAACTGAGCGCGAGCAGTGAGAGTATCTCGCTGGGGAACCACCACCACATGGGCAGCAGCTACTATCCCAGGCATTTCTTCCACAGGACATTTTGGTAACTTGATAATCCACTGTCCCCATTTTGCCATCAAGCGATCGTCATAATCATCATAGGGACTACCACCGACAATTACCAGTCTCAAATCTGGTTGATTGAGCAAATCTAAAGCTAGTAATACATCTTCCACTCCCTTATGAGGTCTTGGTGCCCCAGGAAACATCAAAATTCTATAATTAGAAAGACCATAACGTTCCCTACTTATTTCCGGACTGTATTTATTGGGATTGAATAAGTCAGTATCTTTACCATTAGGTAAATATACTCCACCAAAGCGTTGTTGGAGAAAATTAGTATCTATAGTAATTGCATCCGCTTGATGTAACAATTTTTCTACCCATGTCAAATAAAGTGGATGATCTGGATTTTTTAAAGCTCCATTTGGCTTAAAAATATCCCGATAAAATTGTTTAATACTGGGATTATATTTCCATTCATCTCCTCCATGCCAGCTCAATTCCCAGTCATCCATATCTACGATAACAGGACGGTTGGTTTGGAATTTTTTAATTAAAGATAGACCAAAGCTAGTTGGCTTTGGTTTAACTGCATAAATAATGTCTCCAGTGATTTTTTTTAAAGCTGTGCGAGCAGCACCAATAAACTTGGGATATTTCTCTCCATTAACAGTAATAATCTGAATATTATCAGGTGGTATGGCATATAATTCCTTACCAAATAAGAAACCTATTATCTCAACCTCATAAGCTAGTTTTTTAAGTGTTTGACATAGTAAAAATGCTCGCACAGCACCTCCACCAGACAAGTCACTAACTAATAATGAAAATTTAATCACTATAATTACTAAAATAAATCATCTCAAAATTGAGTAAATTTCACAGCCCTGTTTAGAGGCTTATACTTCATGATTGCATTATTTTTTGCACATTCAAAGAAAAATTTTCCCAACTCAAATGCTGAACTCCCTTTCTAACATCTGCTTTAATTTCAAAAGCTTGATCAATTAATTCACATATATCCTCAACAGAACTATCAACATCAAATATAAATCCATTTTCACCATGTACAATTAAATCCGGCGCAAATCCAGTATTACTAGCCACAGGAACCACATTACACATCATCGTCTCAACTAAAGGAATTGGTCCTCCTTCTAACTTTGCAGGGGAAACAAAAACATCCATTAAAGCATAATACTGAGGATAGTCAGAGTAGGGAGCTTCAATATAAGAAAAATTTGGTAAAGATTGCATCTCTAGAAATTTTTCGTACTTTTCCCATCCTTTACCAAGAAGAATAAATTTTCTGTGGGGCATCATTTTGATAATATTGAAAATTCGCTCCGGTTCTTTTCGGTAATAGAAAGCTGTGCAAAAACCAACTGCACCATTCTGACGTTGATGAGATTGAAATATATTAGGGTCTGCTGCTCCTAAAATATAAGTAACCCGTTCAGATTTCAAGCCTTGGGAAACTAGTAACCTGGCAAACTGCGAACAAGCACATATCACTTTTGTCGCCTTGTTTAGTACATATATCAATTCCTCATTACTAATACCTAAATCGTTTCTAGGGTGAGTATACCAAACCAGTATTTTGCTCCACCACATATGAGGATTTTGTTTTAAACACGGTGGTAAAAAAGAATAATGTGCAATAAAATAAGCTTTAGATGGAGGTAAATCTGTTTCTGAATAGTGAAAGCAGTATTTACCAGAAAAATAAGTTGCAATCTCTCTACATATTGCCTCTAATATCCAATTTTTAGCAAAGCCAAAAATTACAAATACTAAATCATATTCTATTTCTGTATTTACTAGGGATGACTTCTTTACAAGAGTATCGCCAATGAATTTGAAGTATGAGGTTTTATATGCTAACAAGTAAGATAATATAGTTAGTATTTTCTCAAATAAAATCTTAATATTTTTTATTTCTTGTTTGATTAGCATATTACTTCAATTTAGTGATGTTCATACACTTTCATGAGTCGCGGGTGTGAGCGATCCCCGATTTATTTAAGAAGTCGGGGATCTGTTACCTAGCCCTCAAAACTAGAGTTATTTTTTTAGATGCACAAATGTTCTATTCAATAAATTGATGATTTTTCGAGAACGGGGTCCGCGATATTTCTCATACAATATAAAGCTAGGAGATATGATTCGCAATAAGTAAAATATTTTTATCCAGTTTTTATAGTGAATTTTTATTTTGTTGTCTAATAATTTGACTGGTGTAGGAGTTATTTTGATTAATTTATTAAAGTTATCTTTTTCTTTTTCCCGAATGGATTCATCTAACAAAAAATCTAAGCCTATATGACATAGGCTGATGAGATGTGGATAATTTTTGCAGATCAATTCATAGAATGCAATATAATATTGCTTCATGTAATGCCAATTATTTGTCCGGTTAGACTGATGTTTTGTATAGTAAGCTCCTATAATTGGTGTATAAATAAAATGAGCATCTTGATTTAAAATATCTATTGCAAAGTATCTGTCTCCTAGTGCCTTTAATAATTCTGGAAATTTAGTCCTACTCAACACACTTTTATGCATTAAAATAGCTTGTTGCAGGGCGGGGTGAGGAGATTTAACTAAGAAATCAGGAATTAATAAACGTTGGATTAGCTCATCTGTTGTTAATTCACCAATTATATTTTCTTGTCGGGCAATAATCTGATTATCGCCGTTAAAAACTACTCGTTCATAATCAGAATATAATACAATTCCTGAACTAGTTTTATCTGGAGACAAATGACTCAGTTGAAATCTAATTTTATCTTCATGAATCCAATCATCTGCATCTAAAAACTGAATCCATTCTCCTTGAGATTTTTGCAACCCAAAATTACGAGCAGCAGGTAATCCCCCGTTTTTTTGACGAAAATATTTGACTCGTGAATCCAAGCTTATTAAAGCTTCAGCAACTTCACGGGTATTATCGCTAGAACCGTCATCCACAATTAGACACTCAATATCTTGAAATGTCTGTGACAGTACACTTTTCACTGAACGTTCAAGATAACAACCCTGATTGAAACAATTAATAATTATGGACACAAATGGAGCCATGATTCAAAAGCCTGGTTATTTGTTTATATATATTTTCATGTAATTTATGAATAATCATGAATAGAATCAAATAATTTGTTAAATATAATTAATGCTCCGGAAACATTGTATAGCTTTAGTCATAAATATGGGTAAATATTGAATGGCTAAAATAATGGAGTATATATAAGTCTATCATCATGGATATAAGCAGAATAATAAATAAAATTAGATGCCGACGAATACAGGTTATAAATTAGTAATTATATGATATTTCCTGCTTCTATTTGTCAATCATCGATGCTAGCTATTGGTCAATATGTATAACCATTTCTACCAATCTACTAATTTTAATCTACCGGTCTGGATATAATCAAAAACACGATTTATTTGACGACGTTCTACATCACTAAACTCACCATCAGCAATGACTGTAGAGGTGAGCAAACTATAGTCTTTATGGCTCATTTCTCCAGATGCAATAATTCTATCTACTAATTCTTGAACAAATAATTCTGACTGGCTTTCAACTGTTTGGTACATCATTTTAATTTATTCTTTCTGCTGCTAGATGAGGCAGTAAAAAATAACTATTGCTCAAATATTTTTATCAAATAGGATGCTACTACCGAAATATAAACATACTCAATTTAACAGCTAAGAGCAAATATATATATTTTTTAAAACCACATTCATCGGTATAAATCAAACACCAAGGAACACAAATAAATCTAACTTTCTCTATCCTTTAAATCCCAGAGAATTTACACTGAATAAAATTATACTCCCTGTCTCAGTATATATGGTTTTTTCGGTGAATGCACTGTTGGTTTTTTATTTTTTTACAAAATATTATTTATGCTTCTTAGAGAGAATATTAAGAATTCAGATACACATATCTTGCACCAATAAAGTGGAAGGGTAAGGTGGGCACTGCCCACCTTACAGATAAATAAGGGTTTCAGGCTCTGATTTTCGGGGGGAATCTTGTGGTGCAAGATGTGAAAATAATGTAAATATTTGTCACAATTAATCTACTAAAGTGGAAAATTTCAGGAGATTAAGTTGTGCAAGTAATTCGTCTTCATGCTCTCTCGGATAATTACATTTTTTTATTGCATGATATTCAACAAAATATTGCTGCGGTAGTCGATCCAGCAGAAGCAGAGCCTGTTTTGGAGCAACTCGATCAATTATCAGCAGAGCTAGTGGCAATTTTTAATACTCATCATCATTACGATCATGTAGGGGCAAATCTACGGTTAATGCAAAAGTTCCCAGAAGTGAAAGTATATGGTGGTGCTGAGGATAGAGGTAGAATCCCTGGACAGCAGGTATTTTTACGACAAGGCGATCGCATCCAGTTTGCAGATAGAATAGGGGAAGTAATTTTTGTTCCTGGGCATACCCGCGCTCATATTGCCTACTATTTTCCCCCAGAAAAGCCGGGAGAGGTGGGAGAATTATTTTGTGGGGATACTCTATTTGCAGGGGGGTGTGGGCGTTTGTTTGAGGGTACGCCACAGCAAATGGTGGATTCATTAAGTAAACTTGCTGCTTTGCCAGATAATACGCGGGTATGGTGTGCCCATGAATATACTCTCAAAAATCTCCAGTTCGCTTTAACTGTGGATCAGGACAATACTGAACTTCAAAATCGTTACCTACAAGTGCAGGCTTCTCGTCAACGGGGAGAGGCTACAGTTCCTTCTATATTGGGAGTAGAGAAACAGACCAATCCTTTTTTACGCTATTCTCAGCCAGCTTTACAAGTAGTAACCAAAAGCCAAAATCCAGTGCAAACCTTTGCTCGTTTGCGAGGGATGAAAGACCGATTTTAATATCTCCTAACCTTAAAATTAACTATGACTACAGCAAAGGCATCTTTTAGTGAAAATAAATTACCAGACGGACCAAAAGCTCCTGCATTATTTCAGTTAATCAACTGGATAGCTCACCCTTTTGAGTATCTGGAAGAATGCATAGATAAATATGGTGATATCTTTACTATGAGGCTATTTGGCTTCCCTCCATTGGTGTTTATAGCTAATCCTCAAGGAATTAAACAAATTTTCAGTGCTGATGCTAAAGATTTTGATGTCGGACGTACCAACGATTTGGCTCGTCCGATATTGGGCGATCGCTCCATTATATTAATGGACGGATCTCATCATAAAAAAGAGCGTAAATTACTCATGCCTCCTTTTCATGGAGAGAAAGTAAAATCATATGCTAAATATATCTGTAAAATTACTGAAAAAGTCGCTTCACACTGGGAGATAAATAAACCTTTTATTGCTAGAGATGTCGCCCAAGAGATTACCCTCAAGGTAATTATGGAGACAGTGTTTGGGTTCAGTGAAGGGGAAAAATGCGAACAATTGAGATCGCTGCTAGCTGACTGGTTGGATATCACTGCTTCTCCAATGCGATCGAGTTTTATATTTTTGCAATTTCTGCAAATATACTTAGGAGCTTGGAGTCCTTGGGGTCATTTCATCAGAACCCAACAACAAATTTACGAATTGCTTCAAGCTGAAATCGAAGATAGACGAGCTAACCCAGAAAAACTTGGCGATGATATCCTCAGTTTAATGCTAGAAGTAACTGACGAAGACGGTCAGTCAATGAGTGATGAACAGTTAAAAGATGAATTGATTACTCTGCTAGTTGCTGGACACGAAACTACTGCTACTAGTTTAGCTTGGGCTTTTTACTGGCTGGAAAAATTTCCCGAAGTCAAAGAAAAACTATTGCGAGAAATAGATAATTTAGGTGAAAATCCCAACCCCATTGAGATATCTCGTCTCCCATATTTAACGGCTGTTTGTCAAGAAACATTGCGACTTTATCCAATTGTACCGATCGCTTTTGCCCGTATTGCTAACCAAGATATGGAAATAATGGGTCGCTTTTTTGCATCTGGCACAACATTCATTCCCTGTATTTATTTAACCCATCACCGGGAAGATTTATATCCCAATTCCAAACAATTCAAACCGGAAAGATTTTTAGAGCGTCAGTATACCCCTTACGAGTTTATCCCTTTTGGCGGTGGTGTGAGGCTTTGTTTGGGCTACGCTTTAGCGATGTTAGAAATGAAACTAGTAATAGCTTCAGTTGTATCTAAATACAATTTAGAATTAGCTGATAATAAACCAGTTAAACCAATGCGTCGCGGTGGTACCCTCGCACCATCCAATGGAGTACCTTTAGTTCTGACTGGTTTTCGCTAGGTTAAAAATGGTTGACAGTTGACAGTTGACGGTTGACAGTAAAGAAGAAAGATTTATGGCTAACGCGCCCGCTCCGCTAACATCCTTGGTTCTCGGATTTTTCCGAGAGTGATTAATCCTCTTTTATCACTCTCACTGAATAAAAATCTAAAACTCTTATTTGAAGAGGGCTTTATGAATTTAGGCGTAGGTTGGGGAGCCACTCCGTTGCGGTGAAACACTTGCGGTGGTGAGGCAGTACAGTCTTGGGAAGCCATTGCGGTCTTGTGGGTTTCCCACTAAGAGCAAATGGCGTGTCTCCCCAAGTGGAGTAACTGCCGAAAGGGTTACCCGGCATAAGCAAAGTGTTGAACTCGGAGGGAGGTGAATCCTGCGGATACGCTACGCGAGCCCGACCTTGTAGTCAGTGGCGTTTGAGGAACGTAGACGCGCAGTGGCTTCTCGTAAGCTTCGCTTACGAGAAGAGTAGAGTAACCCAACACCCGAAGAAATTGGTATTGTTGGGTTTCACTCCGTTCCACCCAACCTACATTAATTTTTCTTTTTCCAAAGTGACAAAAAAGGGTTAAAGAGCGATAACTTGAAAACGGTTAGAAGTTGCGGAGTAAGACGAATTTGCATATTTTTGTCTATCGATTCTGCAAAGATAATTCCTGCTGTAAACGATACAAAATGGTATTTGGTTCTACCTCAGCGAGAATTTCTGCAATTACACTACTAGCGCCTAATTCTCCCCAGGTACACCCTTTTTCTAGGTACACTTGTGCTGCCTTACCTATGGCATAGGAACCATAACCAGCAATCCCAGCTTGGGTAATTGCCGTACCTGCATAGGCAGTAATATTTGTGGGATTCTCTCCAGAGGCGATCGCTACAGTACTTTTACCGAGACCCAGCAGCAAACTACTACCTACCTCGCTCAGTAACAAGCCTCCGGAACTCAATAAAATGGTCTTTAACATTTTTCCGGCTTCGTAGCCAGTCATGGGTAAACCATATAACCGCGAGAGGGCGCGGATTAATGCTAAATCTGTCATTACCCCCCCGACAACATCTAAAACAGCAATGGGGTTTAGTCCTACTGCTAGGGCTTTATATTTGGTGAATTGCCAGATTAAATCTTCTGCTTGTGAGGCGCGGATATCAATGGTTTTAGAAGCGATCGCTGCTTCTGCATCCCGTGCTTGAATCAGGGCATTTAGGGCTAATAGCGATCGCCCTTCCCGGTTAAGAATCTGTAAAATCACCTGCTTCAGCTCTTCTACCTGGGGTGGTGGTGTTTCCCATTCATAATCTACCCTGCCATCCGGAAATTCTAGCCTCACTTCCATCGGTGCAGGTTCTGCGGCCACCATCACAATTTCATCTGGTTGTAGGGGTTGACTTTGGGGATTAGCCCTACCCAATTGTTGCAAGTTTCGGTAAATCTTTTCCCTATCTGTGTCTGGATATAAATCTATTTTGTTAAAAACTAAAATGAGAGGCTTTTGTGACTGTCGCAATTCACACAAAGCTTGATATTCAGTGCGAGTAATATCACCAGACACCACAAATAAAATTAAATCGGCTTGACGGGCTACTTCCCGCGCCATCTGTGCCCTCGCTTCACCCTCAATCTCATCTAAACCAGGTGTATCAATTAACTCCACCTGCACCTTGCCACCAGGATACCAGCGCACAGAACGAGGATACTGGGTTAAACCGTGGAGGGGTCCTGTTTGCAACATTTTTTCCCCCAACAGGGCGTTTAATACCGCAGATTTGCCTCGACTTACCAAACCAAAAACGGCAATCCGAATTATATTCGAGTCAAGCTTGTTGAGAGTAGAAGTCAGCATCTCTAACTCTGGTTTCACCAAGCCTGCTAGTTGAGAATTGGATGAGATTTTGCCCGGTTTGCGTAAATTACCATACCAAGATAGGGCTTGTCTAAGACTAGCACGGGCGCGATTGAGGTGGGTTTCTTGTGGGTTTTTGGACACTGGGTGCAATTTTAGATTTTGGATTATAGAAAATAGGTCGAAGTTCAAAACCTCCTGGCTTTTAGCCGGAGGATGTAGAACAAGGTAGCAGGTTTACGTGCCGTCAATGTTGCTTTTAATTAACTCATCGATATAGGCTCTTAAAAGTCCTTGCCAGCCAGGGACTTTTTTGATTTGTTCTTTTTTTTCTTTGGTCAATCTGATAGTTAATGGTGAATCCAAAGGTTGTTCGCCGACAGGTTTCCAACGCCACGGATTTTCTTTTTTAAAATGACGATATGAATTATTCGACATTCTGCTTACCTGCTAGTATACTGGATAGTATAGCAATTTGATAGGTCGATAACAATGCTGCTTGGTTATAAGTATAAATTAGCTCCGACGCGACATCAGTTTAATAGATTTTGCAATTGGCTGAATATGGGTAGATGTTTGATTAACTATTCTCTAAACGACATGGAAGCTACTTACCATGTTCGCTTTGCCCAAGGAGAGTTTTGTAGCTTAAAAACCAAAGCAGCAAGTTGTCCTTTAACTTGTCCAATAAATTCTAATTCTGCTACTTCTGATACTGGGGAAGTTTACCAAACTAGCAACAAAGGTGAAGTTTCCCGAAAAAGTGCCAAGTCAATTCAAATTACCAATTTGCCAGTACTTAAGGAAACAAGACCTTGGTACAGCGACATGGATTCAACGGCTCTCCAGAATGTAATAGAAAGACTGCATGATGCTTTCTCCAGGTTCTACAAAGGTGAAGCCAAATACCCTAAGTACAAAAACCGCAGTAATTTCAAGTCTTTAACCTTCAAGTCCGGAATAAAAGTAGACGGTAATAGAATCAAGTTAGGTAAGCTGGGTTGGATGCGTTTTCACAACTCCAGACCAGTGCCAGAAGGATTTAAAATTAAATCTGCCACAGTTCGCTTAAAAGCTGATGGTTTGTATGTTTCTTTAAAGATTGAAGATAAAAGCATACCAGCGTTTCCAGTCATTGCCCCAGAAGAAGTAAAAACAGCTATTGGCTTAGATATGGGAATAACCAAGCTGGTTCACTACTCCGATGGTTCGCAGATAAACAACCCAAAGTTTTCAACAAATAAAAAGACTCGCCGACAATTACGCATTCGTCAGCGTCGCATCAACAGAAAGAAAAAAGGTTCTAAAAACCGCCGCAAAGCAGGTAATAAAGTAGCTCGATTACACCAGAAAATAACTAACAAGCGTGAGGCTTTACAGTGGAAGATAGCAGTTAAGACTGTTAAGAAGGTAGATGCAATATTCCTTGAAGATTTAAACATCAGTGGGATGAAATCTCGTTGCAAACCCAAACAAGACGACAACAACAAAGGACGCTTCCTTGCAAACGGGCAAAGCCGAAAGAAGGGACTTAATCGCAGTATCAGTGATGCTTCCTGGTATAGCCTATTAAAGAAAATTGAGTACATGGCTGCAAAGCATGGAAAGATATTCCACAAGGTAAATCCTAGATATTCGTCACAGACTTGTCCAGAATGCGGTCACGTCCATAAAGATAATCGAGACAAAGAGAAATTCATCTGCACTAATTGCGGGTACTTTGCACACGCGGATTTGAATGCTGCAAACGTACTGAAACAACGTGGTGTGGATAAATTGGGATTAACTCTCAGTTGTCGAGTAAAAATCAAAAAAGTGGTACTGGGGGTCTCTCAGAAACCAGAACAGCTTAGACTGTTTGAAATGCCCATCCCTGAATCAACAGGGGTTAGGAGACGTTCCGCTCCACGGAGCAAACGGAAGGTGCCTGGGAACTCTGAACAAGCATTGGTAGCTGTACAACTAAGCTTGTTCGGAGATAACTTAGCTAACACAAGCCTTTGCTAAGTGAATCTACCGCGTGGAACGCGGTAGAGTGTCAACTGGTGTATAGTTTTGGTATCCACTAATTTTAAGTGGGCTGATGATTAATTTTCTTTTTTCGACTTCTCAACAAGTTTTTCTCGATCGAAACGCCATAGTACTGGGCGGCTTGAGAAGGATTGAAATTAAGCAAGTATTCATTGCCTAGGGATAACTCAACTGTTGGTTTAATAGGAATTATACCCAAAGCACGGATAATTTCTGTAGCTACCGCCCTTGCTAGTAGGGGAGGTACTGAGTTACCTACTTGGCGAAAGCCATGCCATTTAGTGACATGGAAGCGGAACCAATCTGGATAGGAATGTAACCGAGCAGCTTCTCGCACGGTAATACATCTGGGACTAGAGGGATGAATGGGACGAGGGGCAGTAAAAGCACCTTTATTACTTGGCGTTCCTGCTCTGAGGGTATTACAAATACCATTTTTGTCCAGTTTGAAGAAGTGGCTAATTGCTTCCGTTGTTCCAGGTAAGGTTTGCTGAAATCTAGTAATGGATTTTACACCATGTCGGGTAAGGATACTAGAAGTCAAAATATGGGAATTAAATAGACGTTCGTAACCGTAGTTATGGGGATCGACTTGTAGACACCGTAACTTACCACTGTAGTCACTGGGTTTGCCATATTCTGGGTACATCGCCCAATCCCGATATAGGAGTTCTGGAATCAATTCTACCTCTGGCAAGTCGCCAATTGCATCCCAGACAGTAGGAGTATGGGGCAAATCTTGACGGAATATCAAATATTTCGATTTCTGAAACTTGGCTGGCTGAGTTTGGGGTTGGGGATATTGGGGTAAACATCCATCTTGGCGACACCCCAAAAGAAATAATCTAGCTCGATTTTGGGGGACTCCATAGTTGGCAGCATTTAAGACTTGATAACTTGGTTCTACTTGATAGCCAGACTGTTGAAATTTCTCAATAATCTCTAAGAGAAACTGACGATGCCCTCCCACAGTCAATCCCGGTACATTTTCCAAGACAAAGTATTTGGGTTTAAGCTCTAATACCAATCGGCAAAAGTGAAACAAAAGTCCATTTCGAGGATCGCTCAAAGCACGCTTGCCCATTACGGAAAATCCTTGACAGGGAGAACCACCAAATACCACATCAATTTCCCTATTACCAATGGCAGAAATATTTCTGATTTCTGTGCCGGTAACATCTTCCACACTTCTGCACAAAACCGAGCAAAATGGAAAATTGAAATGGTGAATAGCACAATGAATTGGGTCTAATTCTACGGCAGCAAGTACATCAAAGCCCGCTTGTTCAAAGCCAAGGGTAATGCCGCCAGCACCAGCGAATAAGTCTACACCAATAGGTCTTTGTTTGCTATGCATTTGGTGTTCTCAACCCATGTCGCAGCCCTGATTTTACTGCATAATTATGGGTCTAGTCTACCACTGTTGGGTATTACTGCTTACCACCCAATTAATATGCCATGTTCATTTCTTTGAATTAGGCTAAAGCTCCGTGTCTTTAGATCGGAGTATGCTTATTCGAGAACAGAGAGAAAGAAAAAACGCCTCAAGAAGTGGTGCGACTAATTGATTACAGAAAGTTAATTTTTCTCGAAGCAAGATGCTGATTTAAATTACTATTCCGTTAAAGGAATATAGGTGGTTCCCATGGTTGGTACAACAGAAGCTGCTGATTTACTGGGTATTACTCCCCGTCGCTTAAGATATCTACTACAGCAAGGAAGGGTCTATGGAGCTTATAAGCTGAGTCGGACTTGGGTAATTCCTTTGGTAAATGGCTTGCCGAAAATAAAACAGAGCAAGCGTGGTCCCAAACCAACCTGGAAAAAAGTTAAATCTCCAGCCTTGACTTACATTCACATCAACCGCCAACTTTTTGGTAAACAAGATTGCAATGGAGAGCTTTTACCTGTAATTACAGTAAAGGATAACCACAAAAATACTTACTGTGATAGGGTAGTTATTCCTGGTCCTTGTGCCGTGGTTTATGAGTATGATTCTCCCAGGGATGGTGCCCGCGCTTGGATTGAAACCTATGGTAAGACAGTACCTATAAATCCCTGTACTTTCTCAGACATCCAGGCTCGAATCAAAGCAGTTGCTTAGGGGGTGAGGAGAAAATTAACTGCTCTACAAAGTCTAGACAGATCGGACACCTGACTTTTACAACTTCTGTTTCCTGTTTCACCGGGAGCATCGGAGCGGTTATCCCTCCACAGGCATTCAAGGACAAGCCATCCTCGATTTTTAAATACTAAATGGAATAAGCTAATTTTGCTAAATTTAT
>JASJDS010000208.1 GCA_030065055.1 Calothrix sp. MO_192.B10 | reverse complement strand
AAAGATAATCCCCATAAATAAATTGAGGGGATAAGATTACGGACGTATTGTTTCTTGCACTACCTGTATCGAAACAAATGTTTTTACTTCGTTCCATAAATAAATTTAGGGGCTTGGTGACCATTTTTCTTTTTCTTTAGGACTTACGCAAAAGTAACGTGATTACGTCATTACGAGCGACAGCGACGTAATCGCCAAAATGCTGGGATTGCTTCGCTACACTACGTTTCGTGAGTCCTTCGGACACGCTACGCGAACGCAATGACAAATAAGGCTTGCGTAAGTCCTGTTCTTTACTTTTGCCTTTTTACTTTTTACTTTTGCCTTGTTCGGTCAAATCCTCTTCCCTTCTACATTCTACATTCTGCCTCCTGCTTCTTGGAAGTAATTTTTCAGCAAAAAATTATTAAATATTTATGAATGTTTACAATAATTGCAATATTATTTTTCAGATTGTAAAGATTTACTGATTTCACGAGACTCTTACTCTAGACTAAATATGCAAGAGAAGAAGTCAACTTTCGGGATAACTATACCATGCATTTACTCCATTTTATTGGTCACGATCTAGCAGTAGCAGTTTCTTGTATTGCTTGTATTATCGGTTTAGTTTTACTTTGGAATCAGAACCAGCATGATAATGATTTAGAAGCTACAGAAACTATTCTGTTGAGAATGAGTTTTTCTTACTGGCTGGTTTACTGTATTGCTTTTGCCATCCAAAAGATAGTTTCCCCGGAATTGGAATCTTTATTGATGATTTTAAAAATGACAACAGTCCTCTCATACTTTTTGACTTTTTCTTGCGTAATTATCCTTCCTCTACACCGGTTTGCAGTTCATAATATTGAAGATTAGTGCAAATAAGGAGCAAGTCTTTTTATCCCTTATCCATCCCCAAAAAGATGTTAAATTAGTTTGGCACGGGTAACTAATGATGGTAATGCCAAAATAGTGCCAGATAGTAATTGATACAAATGCCACCCTCACTAAAATATACCAACAATCCTTGGGACAAAACTTACAGTGAAATCATTGATGTTCGTTCTCCTAGTGAGTTTTCCCAAGATTGCATTCCTGGTGCAATTAATTTACCCGTACTAGATGATGCCGAACGTGCTGAGGTGGGAACCATATATAAACAAGTGTCAGCGTTTAATGCTCGTAAAATAGGTGCTGCTTTAGTCGCAAAAAATATTGCCCAACATTTAACTCAACACTTCATTCACAAAGAGAAAGATTATTCTCCTTTAGTATATTGTTGGCGTGGTGGTCAGCGTTCTGCTAGTATGGCTACGGTTCTAGCACAAATTGGCTGGCAAATAACAATCTTGTCAGGTGGTTATAAGACTTATCGAACCCATGTGCGTCAAGAACTGGAGTGTTTACCACAGAGATTCATTTATCGCGTACTATCCGGTTTAACAGGTAGTGCTAAAACCCATATTTTGCGTCAGTTATCTCAACATGGTGCTCAAGTTTTAGATTTGGAAGGTTTAGCTAATCATCGCGGTTCCCTATTGGGTGAAGAATGGGAAGATACATCTTTACCGCAACCCTCGCAAAAATATTTTGAATCTTTAGTTTTGCAACAGTTACAAAGTTTTAATCCTGCTCAGGTAGTTTGGGTAGAGTCAGAAAGTAATAAAATTGGTAAAGTTTATTTACCAATTAATTTATGGCAACAGATGAAGAGTTCTAGCTGTATCGAAATTCAGGTACCGATAACAGCTAGGGTACAGTTCATCATACAAGAATATCCACATTTAATAAATCATCCCCATATTTTGAAGGCTAAAATTGGTAGATTGAAATCTCGTTATGGAGGTAAAAAAATTCTTGAGTGGAATCAATTAATTGCATCTGGTGATTGGGAAAATTTTGTTGCAGATATTCTCCAATGTCATTACGATCCTGCATATTTTAAATCAATGCAGCATAATTATGTGCAAGTAGAACAAATACTGAAAATGCCTGATTTATCTGCCAATAGCATCGATAATTTATTAAACTCTTTAATGCAGATTATTGATAATGTATAGGATTACTTGTACATTAGACATCTGGTGGAAAAGACGTAGAGACGTAGCAATGCTACGTCACCGAACAAGGGTTCCGGGTAACGCATAATTAATTTTCACGCCTATGTCTATTCTGATAGAATGCAAAGATGATTATACCAATTCTATGTAAAGTCGCGCTAAATAGATTTCGTAGAGACGTTGCAGTGCAACGTCTCTACAATCAATATAAATTGTATCTTCATACAGAAACGGTATTAGAGGCTGAACGCAGAAACACTCAGAGCGATCGCAATCTGAAGATTAAGGAGATACACTCTTAGTTACTAGGCTTTTGCTTTGATACCTTGGCTGGATTAACATTAATCAGCGGTAAGGTATTATTACCACCCATAACAGTGGGGAAACGTCCATCCCATTTTTCGATCGCTTGCTTTTGTAATAGTTCTGGGGTTAAAGTTTGACGCTGTAATCTTTGTGCTTCAGCATGACCTTTAGCACGATTAATTTCTGCTTTAGCTTCTTGAGTGGCTTTTTTGACAATAAATTCTGCTTGTTTTGCTTCTTGTTCTGCAATTTGCTTGGCTTCAATGGCTTTACTAAACTCTGGAGAAAAGGCAAAATCTACCAGGGAAACATCATCAACAATGATTCCATAAGCAGCCATACGGGTTGTCATTTGTTCGTCAATTTCTTGTTTGAGATCATTTCTTTTGGTAATGATTTCTTCTGCTGTTTTTTTAGCAGTTGCAGCTTTCAAAACTTCAGACACAGCAGGGGTCATAATTCTCTGAATAATTTGTTGTTCATCTCCAACTTGCTGAAAAACTCGATTCACTTTTGTGGGGTTAATATGCCAATTAATGGCAATTTCTGTTGATACTTTTTGTAGATCCCGCGACGCTGCATCAGCTTGGAAACTGTTTTGGTTTACCCTGACGTTTAATGTTTTGATGGATGTCACAACGGGAATGATAGGATGAATGCCTTCATCTAAAATCCTTTCCTGTACCTTGCCAAATCGCATCACCACGCCTCTTTCCCCTGCGTTGACAATGGCAAAGGGACGAAAAAGCATCAATAAAAATAATACTAAAATTCCTCCACCTAAATATAAACCCGGTCGTAACTGGTGGAAAGTGTCTCGTCTGATAGTTTTCATGTTTCTATTCTGTTGTTTGAATTTGTCTTGTATTTCTATTTGAGATGTTTATTTAAATCAACACTCTTTGCAATGTAAATTAAAGCAGTTAATATAAACAGTATATAGCTGATAATACTAGTGTATACATTGTTTTATTTAATTGTTTAATTAGTAAATATTTTTTAATTAAAACCACAAAAATATGAAGATTAGTCAACGCCATGACTGGAAAATTAGCTTAGAAGAAGCGATCGCTATCCAAGAACAGTTGCGAAAAGAGGCGATCGCAGAGGATAAAATAGCTGTACCCATCAAGTATGTTGCAGGGGTAGATGTGGGTTTTGAGGCTGATGGTGCTATTAGCCGTGCGGTGGTGGCGGTGTTAAGTTTTCCTGACCTACGGGTGCAAGAAACAAGTATTGTTCGCCGTCCTACATCGTTCCCTTATATACCTGGTTTCCTTTCCTTTCGAGAAATACCCGCAGTTTTAGACGCATTAGAGAAAATACAAACAATACCAGATATTATCCTCTGCGATGGTCAAGGAATCGCCCATCCTCGAAGATTTGGCGTAGCTTGTCATCTGGGAGTAATTGTGGATATACCCACCATTGGTGTAGCTAAATCTTGGTTATTGGGAGAGTATGAGGCAGTACCAGAACCACGGGGTAGCTGGCAACATATGATACATGAGAATGAAACCATTGGGGCAGTTTTACGGACACAAACAGGTGTGAAACCGCTGTATGTTTCCAGCGGTCATAAAATCAGCTTGCATACAGCCATTGAATATGTTTTGCAGTGCGCGCCTAAATATCGCCTACCAGAAACGACTCGCGTTGCCGATAGGTTAAGTAAACGGAAGGAGTGAAGGAGGGAAGGAGTGTAGACACGAAGTGGCTTCTCGTAGACACGCAGTGGCTTCTCGAAGAGTAGAGTAGGAGTAGGGGCGGGGTTTCCCCGCCCGGAGTGAAGGAGGGAAGGAGGGAAGGAGTGAAAGATAAAAAATCTTAACTCCCAACTGTTAACCATCAACTAACAACTAACAACTAACAACTAACAACTATCATCTCATGATAATTTTTTTGAATTACTTGCTTAATCGGGGCAAGCCATGTTAGGAATCGCACAAGGAGGAGTTGAAGTAACTAATATGAGAGTTACCTAATTAGCAATGATGAATGCACTAACCTTACAGTGGCATGATGCAGGTCAAGAAAAAACCCAACAAATTAGCGATCGCCAAGCAAGCAAAAATCCAGGAACTTTCCGCATAGGTCGCGATCCGCTCCAGTGCGATCTGGTTTTGAGTGATGGGACTGTATCCCGTCTGCACATAGAAATATTTTTTCATCAGCAGCAGCAAAACTTCCATGTCAGAAATCTCAAACCGGGAAACCCTCCCCTTGTAGATGGACGGCAGCTATTTCATGGTGAAATGCCTTTAAGAGGGGGTAGTACTATTCGTCTGGGACAACAAACTGAAATTAAAGTAGTGGGTGTGGCAAGTAATGCGATCGCAACTACAATTGTAACGCCACCAAAACCCCCCGTAAGACCCCAGTCAGTTCCCCAAGCACATCATCACCAACATTCTGTACCCACATCCCCAACTCAACCACAGCAACAAGGGGATTATGGTTTGGAATGTCCTAAATGTCATAAAGTATCTTCCCCAGAACACCTACAAGTCGGTTGTCCTTGGTGCGGTACATCTTTAGCAGCAGCGGTGAGTGTATTAGTCGCACCAGAACGATAAAAAAACCAAACTAATTAAAATGCATTGGAAAGTAAGTGGTAAATTTTTAAATGTTGAGTTTATTATCAAAATTTTTCCATTCAACACTCATAACTTTAAATTAATTACTAATACTTAATATCTAATTCAAGGCAACAGGGAACAGGTACTTGTAGGGTGCGTTATGCTAACATAGCTCCGCACGCCCGCCATATTACCAGATGGTGCCGTACTCTCGTCGGCAGGACACCCTACGTGTTTTTCTTTGACACTCTCACCATTAAATAAAGCAGGTGTGATGGGAGATTCATAGATTTTATTATAAGTAATCATCCAGAATTGATATCAATCTAAAATCCAAAATTGTATGACTAGCAATTTTCAAATTAAATTAAGTTGGGATGACCCAGATACGGGAGAACATCGAGAACCCCTTTTGAGTGTACCTGTTGCCTTGGGTAGAGAATTTGCTCGGATGCCGATGGATATTCAAGGTCAAAGAGTATCCCGTATACAGTTACAAAATGAGCAAGTATCTCGCTTCCACGCACTGATTAATTTAGAACAAAATCAGGTAGTGGTAATTGACCAAAATAGTGCTAATGGTCTGTTGGTAAATGGGGTACAACAAACCCGTGCAATTCTCAATAGTGGAGATAGGTTACAAATAGGTACTTATATTGTTACCGTTACCTTTAACCCCATTACTCAAAGTGCTTCTGCTTCTGGGAACCTCCCTACTATCCAAGTCCCCAATCCTAATGTTACCCAACCTCCAGGTATTCAGTCCACAATCCAATTCAATCCCACCACCAACCTTCCAGACCCTACCCTACCACCAGTCCGACCTGTAACACCCCTAGGGAGTAATTTTCCCCCTCCAGTATTTCAGCAAGAACTAGTTCCCGTACAAGAGTTACACGCCACGGGTTTACCCGTTGATGAATGCGACTATTTAGCCATTGGGGCAGGTTTAGGTAGCTATATTTGGGTAGATTTACTGAGAATTAGTGGTGTAAAAGCAGAAAGAATAACAGCATTAGGTTTAGACAAAGAACCCTATGCTAGATATAAGTGCCTGTGCTTGAATTCCCAAATTCCCTTACACGAAAGGTTACGTTCTAACTCTGATTCTTGCCCTGACAATATTTGGGGCTGGCCCAGTTATGCTCTGCGGGAAGCTTGGCACGACCTCACCCACGGTAAACTCAATTCTGCATTTCGGTATTTATGGCAAGTATTTGCCGAGCCTACATTTGTAGAAACTTATACTCCCCGTGCCAATAATGTATTTGATTCAATAGACAGGGAAGCAAAGCGTATTGGTTGGGCGCAAATATATCGCTATGGTAGAGTGCGGGCAATTCGCAAAACAGATGATGGTAGGTATTGTGTGGCATATTCCCGAGGACGGGGAGATCATGCCTTTTTTGTTTGCCGTTATTTACATCTAGCTACTGGCTATCCTGCGATTCAGTTTCTTCCAGACTTGCAAGCTTATCGGGAGAAATACCAAGACTTTAAGTCAGTTGTCAATGCCTATGAAGACCACAATCATGTTTATCAGCAGTTAGAAAGACATGGGGGAACGGTACTATTGAGGGGTCGGGGTATTGTGGCTTCCAGGATTGTGCAGCGCATTTATGAAGCTAGAAAGCAGAATCGCAACATTAATATTTTACATTTAATGCGATCGCCCAAACCCCAAGGCAATAAATTTGGTAATACCCAGCGTCCAGTCAAGCATCATTACGAATTTCAGCCATTTAACTGGCCCAAAGCCTGCTGGGGTGGAGAATTGCGGGTAATGTTAGAAAAAGCTAGCCCCGAGGAACGCCAGCACCTATTAAAAAACTGGGGAGGAACCACCACTGCCGATCGCCTTGATTGGCAGAATATCACAGAACAAGGATTGAGAGAAGGCTGGTATAAAATTGAGTTTGGTCAGGTAGAAAGGGTAGAGCGAGATGCCCAAAACCGTACCAGAACTTATATTCAAGAAAAAGAATTTGGACAAATCACCATTGATGCCGACTTTATTATTGATGCCACCGGACTAGATGCCAAGGTAGAAGCAAGTCCCCTACTCAATGATTTGGTACAACATTACCATCTACCTCTAAACCACATGGGTAGATTGGCAGTAGCAAACAACTTTGAGATGGCAGAAATGCGTAATGGCAAAGGTCAAATGTATGCAGCCGGAGCAATTACCTTAGGAGGACCCTATGCAGCCGTTGATAGTTTCCTCGGCTTGCAATATTCTGTCCTCAGAGCAGTAGATGGTCTAGCGGCTGCCCGTGCGCCCGGAGTCAAACGGATCAATGCTGTTAGATCCTTTAGTCAGTGGTTAAAGTGGGCATTTAATCAATCACCCTGAATTAGGGACTGACCTTCCCTCCATGTCCGTTTAGAGTCTCCCAATGCCCTATGGCGACTTTTGTTTATTGTACCAAAACTTGGTCAAGCCCTCCTATAAAGACGGGGCTTGTATCTCATTATTTTTGGTCAATGGCATCTTTATTTATCCCTGACATCAACTGGAGCAATTGAACCAGAAAACTCATTCGCCCTCGCGCTGGGAACTAAAGTCCAACCTGCTTTCAATAGTTTGTGATAGGTCGCAAAACCTTTAGAGCCGCCTGGTATATCGTAGTCTGGCACTGCATATTGGGGAAAAGCCTTGTAAGGACGCCAATGTTCATGGGGTTTAGTTTGTAAGTGCAAAATTTTCTCTCCATCATCACCAGACTGAGATAACCAACACATTCGCTGATACATAGCAAACTCCTTTGCGTTTAGTTCTAACTGCATAATGACAGACTTTTGTCAATACCTACCTCACTCTGAAGAAGGACTTTTTGTCCGCCATTAGGGAATTACGTCAACTTAACTACATCTGCAAAGAGGAATATTCCTGACAAATGTAGATACTGGATGTTGTGAATGTTATCGCCTCACAAGAATCAAAATCATGGAGGCATCGTTAACTTTTTTTAAGAAAAAGATTTATCTAATGGTATATGCGGTTTTTACCAATGTATGTATGAATGACTACTGTTTTGAATTTTAGTATCAAATTAGGCGATTAGTTTTTATGATTACACTGGTACAGATTCCTAATCTGTTCTATGGTTCAAGGACTTGCCAACTCGATATCTAAAAATATTCACAAATCAGATGGAGTATACAAGCGATTACCGATAATTTTACGGATTTCTGCGATTAATTGGTTGTATTCGGAGTCCGATAAAACTGGTTTTGCGATCGTGAGGTTAATGGATTGGGCTAAATCAATCCATGACTTACAGCCGCCATATTTATCACTGTGAGGAATTTCTTGGACTTGGGGTAGTTTGTAAGTCCGCAATGTCAAAATAAACAAAGGTTGAGTCGGTTTCCACTGGAGCCTCTGGTGAATAAAATTTTCATTCCAGATATGAAAGGGAAGTAATTCACGAATAATAGACTCATCAGTGACTGGCAAAATATGAGTTATTTCAGCCCAGCTAGTAATCTTCACCATATCCGGATACCAGCCAGAGGTAACTGGAATTGCTAGATTGGCATAATCTGGTTTGAGGAGAAAGGGCTGTTGATGTTCGTAGGTAGGATAAAGCACAATTTGATTATGAGCTACTTGGAATTTACCGCCCCGTTCGCGGATACCACCTTTACGCAGCAACATAATTGTTTTCCCGGCTTCTAAGGCATGAATTGCTACAGCCCATTCTTTGAGTGCATGAAAAGTCTTGGTTGGTTCTTTCATAAAGATTTATTTAGGAGGGAAGGAGTAGGGGCGGGGTTTCCCCGCCCGGAGGGAAGGGAATTCGGAGTTCGGAGTTCGGAGTAGGGGCGGGGTTTCCCCGCCCGGAGGGAAGGGAGATAAATTAAATTATTTTGAGAACTACTAGTAAGGAGTAATAATGAAAAAACGAACTTTGGGTAAATCTGATGTACAAATCACTCCCATATTAATGGGTACTTGGCAAGCTGGAAGACGACAGTGGGTAGGCATTGATGATAATGATTCAATTAAAACTATCAGAGCTGCTTTTGAGGCTGGAATTACTACCGTTGATACGGCTGAAGTCTATGGTGATGGACATTCGGAAAGAATTGTTGCTAAGGCTTTATCTGATGTGCGCGATCGCGTAGAATTGGCAACAAAGGTTTTTGCTAATCATCTTAAATATGAGCAGGTGATTGAGGCTTGCGATCGCTCTTTGAAAAACCTCAATACTGATTACATCGATCTATACCAAATTCATTGGCCTTCTGGTTCCTTTAATAGTGAAATTGTCCCCATTGAGTCAACAATGAAGGCTCTCAACGAACTAAAACAGCAAGGTAAAATAAGGGCTATTGGTGTTTCCAACTTTTCTCGCGCTCAGTTAGAATTAGCTGCTCAGTATGGACGGATTGATAGCTTGCAACCCCCCTATTCTCTTTTCTGGCGGTATGTAGAACAGGATGCAGTACCATATTGTATTGAAAACAATATCTCTATTCTTGCATATTCACCCCTGGCACAAGGATTACTAACCGGAAAATTCGCTGCTGGCCATGAATTTGACCCCAATGATAACCGATCTAAAAATCGGTTGTTTCAAGGCAAAAATATGGAGCACGCCCAAGAAGCCTTAGCCAAATTACGCCCTATTGCCGCTAATCATCACTGTACCCTAGCTCAGTTAGCCTTGGCTTGGTTAATTGCCCAACCCCAAACAAATGCAATTGCAGGAGCCCGTTATCGCGAACAAGCTGTTGCTAATGCTCAAGCTACATCCATACAACTGTCTGCGGATGAATTACAAGAAATCGATCGCATCGGACGCATTGTCACTGATAGTTTAGATAATAACCCCGTGATGTGGAGTTTCTAATTACAATCTTTCATCCGAGCCATTCAATCGAACTCTCAGCAGAAGGGAACACCAAGAAATAAATTATCCTTTGATTGTGGGATGGGCATCTTGCCCGTCCCTTATAATTAGCGGGCAGGATATCTGCATCACAAGATATTTTGGGCTATTTTTTTATTGGATGTCCCTAATATTTACTATGAACAATCCCAGCTTGTTGAAAAATTTGCTCTGGTGTAATTTGTAGCCCTGCAAGTAGAGAATCTTCTAAACTATCTTGACCACGTTTGGTTTGAGGCGGAGCATCAGGGTAAAAAATGGTAATAGTTTTTGCTTTAGGATCAATAATCCAAACTCTTAGAACACCTGCATTCAGATAATCAGTTGCTTTTTCCGTCATTTCTCCGAAAGTTTGACCTGGGGAAATAATCTCGATTACCAATTCCGGTGTGACAGGACAAGCCTCATCTTCTAACCAATCCACAGGAAGGCGGCTATAGGACACATATGTCAAATCAGCTACAGGAACCCAGTTTTGTTGATTTCGTGTTAGCTTAATTGCCCACTCAATCACAACCCTTCCCTTTTCCTGTGCCCATGCAGATAATAATATAAATAATGAACCTGTTATGGAACTATGAAAAAATTTTGGTGACATCTTATCGTCTTTGAATTTTGGGATAGCTTCTCCATCAATTAGTTCGTAAATTATTTCTCCATCAGGGAGTGCGAGGAATTCTTCGAGGGTAAGTTTGGTTTTGAGTTGAGTCATGACTGGGGAAGACAAGCTGATTGCTTTAATTTTAGTGCGATACACCAAAGACGTTAAGCTCTACTTATTTATGGTATAACCTATCTACTATCAGAGTAATACGGGACGTGAGAACCCCTGAGCTTTTAGCCAGGGGATGAAACGGACACGAAAGGTTTTAACAGGGTTGTATCTCTTATCCATTGCTCGATCAACTCACTCGCGCTGGTTTCTTCA
>JASJDS010000050.1 GCA_030065055.1 Calothrix sp. MO_192.B10 | reverse complement strand
ACGTCTTGTTAATCAGTGTAATCCATCTACATCTGTGAGCAAACAATTGTACCATGCTACTGGACGATTAAAATCGTCTATCTCTCGTTTTCATCCCCTGCCTAAAGGCTAGGGGCTTTCAACTTCGTCTATGGTAAAGGCTTGAGTCGGCTTAGTGACACAATCAGTTACTGTGCGAGCCCTTAATTCGGCATCCTACTCCTCCTCGCTCTTGGAGGCTCTTTTGTGCTGCACCTTGAGGGCTGAAAATCACTTTTTTCACGACCTTCCATTCTCTTACCATCAAAGCCTCGAACCTTTCTTCCTGCTCTTTTGGTCCTCCGTTGGTTATGTAGTAATTAAATCCATCTTTTCCCTCTACGAACTCGCCGTTGAAGAAGTTGTAAAGCACATCGCTTTCTAGTTTCTCGCGTTTCACCTCTATACCTGCTGCTTCCAGGTCTTTGGCAGCTTCTGACTCTAGTTCAGATTGCAACTTCAGCTTTGCCGCCATTTTCTCCGTTGTTAGGCAAGGAACCATTTGTGCCATCTCGATCGCGTCTTGAAGTGCTTCGCTGCTGTCATTCACAATCACGACACCATTGCCAATAAACAGCATACCCATGTCCAAATGGAATTGTCCTGGTTGCTCTACACAGATAACCTGCTCCATGCTTTCCAGGCCAAAATCTTCACATATGACTCTCCTCACATCATCGTCATTGAGTTGGTAGATATGGGCTGTGGCTGCGATCGCATCTTTGCCGACCAGAATCACTGGTTTGCCTGTGGTATCCTCTCCGGGGATCATGTTCCCGCCTTCTATGTATGCTCTGATGTGGCCTACGTCTTGTCCCTTTGCTTGCGCCGCACGCTCCCGTTCCACCCCCGTCTCGACTGCATTCACCCTTATCCCCAAGAGAATCCACAAGTGATCTTCTCGTAGTGCTTCTTCTAAGTTCTCTTGAGCTATCTTCCCTTGCCATCGATGCCTCCTCCCTTCTGTCATCGCCCATTCGAGGAGCTTGTGATCGAATTGGTTCAGCACAGCCACCTGTCCATTTTCCAGGTATTCCACGCTATCCTCTGCCCACTTCGACACGGGTTTCTGGCTTTCGGTTATGGTATACTCAAGCGCCTCATATTCGTTTTTTGCCAGTTCCTGCTCAATATCTGCTCGGCTTTTGCCGTCGGTCAAGATTTCCAATCGCAACCCTAGTTCCTTAACCGTTCTGGCAAAGAACCGCAAGTGTTCCATTTCGGTCTCAACTGGTTTATCTGCCTGACCCCGCGTATAATTCATATGCAAAACCTGGGTTCTGCCACTTGGGGTCTTCTTATATGGGAGTGCCCTTCCTGTATCCACACTTGGGAGCGCTTCCCTAATTCCTTCCTTAATTAGCTCGATTGCTCCTGCTTCGGTAACATCATCTCTTTGTACTTTTCTTAGCATTTCGTGCAATACATCCAGTGACTGCTCCTTGGTTTTTCCTGTTTTAGGGTTCATCGTGCTATTTCGGGTTTTTTGTAAGCTAAGAGCTTTGACCTAGTACAGCACGGCGGAAATAAAGCAACCATTTATAAAACGTCAAAGCTAGAGAACAAAATACTTTTGACTTTTGACTTTTGACTTTTGACTTCCGCGAAGCGGCACTAGGTACTGTTTTTGTAGACAAGACTTAACAGTTGTAGACAGGAGTCGCGGTGCGAGCGATCCCCGACTTCTATCCTAAGATGCTGTGCAGCTAAATTGTATAAGGTGAAAATGTCAAATTCTTGTAGTGCGGGCTGGAAAGCCCGCGTCCGATATACAAATTAAATACGCCACAGCTTAGTAATTGCTACAATGTGCGGATATTGATTCAGAAGTCGGGGATCGCTCACGCCCGCAACTCGTCAAAATTAATGGGACAAAGCACTACTTACCTCTTTCAACAAGAATGCTCACATCTGACCCGTTCGCGGAGCGTGCCGAAGGCATAGGGCAGTGTGAGATGAATTGTTGGGCGATGAGGAATTGACCCACAACCGATTTAATCCGTAGGATTAACAGGGCAGGGGGTCGATGAGGAATCGCCACTTTCAAAGGGTCGGTAGTCGGTCAATTTAATCTTCTACATACATGATAATATGTAAATGGTCGATGACCCACCCGACTGCATGGAACAGAAAGGCTAACTTCAAAGTAGTAAGACTTGCCGCAGACACATCAGAGATCGGGGAAGGAACATTTCTAGATGGTATGCCATTGCAGTAAATCCGAGGAATGTTGTACGAACAAAAATTAAAGCTTCGGCTTCGCTCAGCTTTAACATCGAGCGTAGCCGAGATGTTAAACTGCCTATGGAAGATGGGCGGCTGCCTGGGTTCTCCCACGCCCGGAGATAAAGGTCCCAAGACCAGAGACGCTGTGTAAGACCAAATTAAACACGGGTTTAATGAGGCTGCGGCGGGTGAGACGGGAAGCCTACTGTGTACGCGTTGGCGGAGCCTGCCGTAAGGCATAGCGTCACTGTAGGTACTTCACTCAGTCACTTACTGCATTATTTAAAACTTCCACCAAACTCATATCTTCCATGTCATCCAGAGTTATGGTGTCACAAATATCAAACTTAGCGCCAACTCCTTCCATTTTATCGTCCAAAGCTTTGAGAAACTTGGTAGCTTCTGGATCGTTACCAACTTGAATTAAGGAGATTCCCAACTCTTCATCCCGTTCCATTTGTCTAGAAGTATTAATAATTACTTCAAATACGGCTTTACGATCATCTGGTTCCCCATCGGTAATTACCAGAATCGTTTCTCCATTGGGTTTAGTTTTTCCAGCAGCTTTGCGCTGGAAGTAATTATTCGTTGCGTCTTGAAGTACACCAGCTAAATTTGTAGTTCCAGAAGGGTCATTTTCCAGAAAGATTTGTGCAACCTTAGCCGAGGTCACATCATCATAGCGTTTAAATCTACCAGAAAATACATAGACTGTAATCCCATCTGGGTCAAATTTTTCACATTTTCTCGCTAGAGCAAGGGTAGATTCTTGTGCTATTTCCCATCTACTTTTACCGCCAACTTGGTCAGGAGTGGACATACTACCACTTTTATCAATAATCAATGTATAGTCGCGATCGCTAGTCATGATCTTCCTCTAAATTTTACCCTGCGATTTTGTTATATCATGTTCACTGAAGTACTGATGATAATGCCTATAACAGACACATCCTGATTAATTTATCTAATATACTTCTCCTCAAATTTTGCGATCGCAGGAGTTAGAATAGGTTTCTGGATTCAGATGTTCCCACACCCATCTGTCCCTACCATTTTTCAAATGGGTATAATATTTGTATCTCATCGAAAGCTTTTGGTTACTTTAATTCATATGTATTCTATATAAACAAAAATAAATATATAGTGCTTTTGTGCAAGCACTTACGAGTTCACTCACCAGTAATAAAGAACCCTAAAATTTCAAGATAACTCTTTTTAATTAAAAACTCTGTAAATATCCCTATTAATAGCCTGACCCTACTTTCATTATTAAGTATAATCATGGGCATAAGCCATGATCTGCCCTGTTCTGCAATTAAATTGTAGTTATTAATCAGCCGTGACCAATAATTTTGAATCATCATTACTTCCAAAAGAACCTGTAACCGATCACACTAAGATAGAAGCATACGCTCCGCCTTTAATGCCTCTCAAAGATCGTGATTGGAAAGTTCTAGTACAGCTATTTGACAGAGCAGATAGTGAAGAAATTGCAGATAATATTAATAGTAAATTGTTGATGATGATGCCAGAACCATGCTGGGAAGATGACCCATTTGATTTTTTGCTAGAGTATCTTTAGTCACTAGTAATAATCGGCATTTATCTATAAATACTCATAGCAGTAGGTTAGCCTGTATTTAGCAGAACCCAACTGGCTATTGAAATATTTTTTTAGACAATACCATGGGTCGTATTGCCAGGAATAGACCGGGAAAAATATCTCTACACCATTATATATAGGGAAGTAGCCGCTCATCATAAGTTAGTCTCGATTACACCAATCATGGCGGCAAACAGCAATATTAGTTGCGTGGTGTCCGTCTCCTTTGAAGAAAGTCTGGGATATCCAAGGCAGGTTTTCCTTTTGGTTCTGTAATTGGTGTGGGGGGATTAGTAGGAGACTGTGATTGTGGCTGGGGCTGGGGCTGGGGCTGGGGCTGCGATCGCGATCCTTGTCTTCTAGACGATACTGGTGACGGTGAAGTCACTCGGTTACTGGCAGTATTTTGTTGTTGTGCGCTGGGCGTTTCCCCAGTAAATCCAGTTGCGATCACCGTAATTCTCACCTCCCCTTGGAGGCGATCGTCAATCACGGCTCCAAAAATAATATTAGCGTTTGGATCTACTACTTCATAAATTGCCTCTGCTGCGGAGTTGACCTCATGCAACGTCAAATCACTACCACCAGTGATATTAAATACAACTCCCCTGGCTCCCTCAATTGAGCATTCCAGTAGAGGAGAAGAAATTGCTGCCACTGCTGCTTCCCTGGCTCTTGATTTTCCAGAACTAACACCGATCCCCATTAACGCCGATCCCGCATCTGCCATCACCGCCCGCACGTCAGCAAAATCAACGTTTACCAAGCCAGGAATGGTAATAATATCAGAGATACCTTGTACCCCTTGACGCAGTACATCATCTGCATAACGAAACGCTTCTTGTACCGGAGTTTGTTCGGGGATCACTTCCAACAACTTATTATTCGGGATAATAATTAGCGTATCTACTCTACTTTTCAAACCTTCAATACCCTGTTCGGCTTGAGTAGTACGACGACGACCTTCAAACACAAATGGGCGAGTTACCACACCCACTGTTAGTGCCCCCATCTCTTTGGCTACTTCAGCCACAATTGGAGCTGCACCTGTACCAGTACCTCCCCCCATTCCCGCAGTGATGAAAACTAAATCTGCTCCTTCTAAAGCCCCTGCAATTTCATCCCGCGATTCTTCCGCAGCCTTTTGACCGATGGCGGGGTTTCCTCCCGCTCCCAAGCCTCTAGTTAACTTTTGTCCAATTTGCAATCGGCTGGGGGATGACGCTAAAGTCAAAGCCTGAGCGTCAGTGTTAATCGTCCAAAACTCTACCCCATTTACATCAGAGGCGATCATGCGGTTGACTGCATTACCGCCGCCGCCACCTACACCAATAACCTTAATATTGGCAACCCGACCGGGGATAATGTCACCAATGTCCGGGTCTTCATTGGTAATTTTCTGACTGTCGCGATTTTGCCCTAAATGTAATCCAGAATGATTAAAGGGATTATCATTATTTACTGCAAGGGAAAACCCTGGCTGTCCGGGAGATTGGGAATTTTTATAGCTAAGTCCTTGGTTATTATCAAGTGTCATTGGATTTACAAAGGTAGATAAACGACTTTTTTCGGTGTGTTTGTTTAATCTAAAGATGCAACTATAGTTTGATACTGCCACAATAATATGGCTGAGTGATTGACGCTTCCTGATTTTTCATACCTGGATTAGTCTTAGTAATTTGCTAGCTTACTATGACAGATGCGAACAATACACCTACTTACATAGCTAAATTTTAGAGAAGTATACCTATATTTACCTAAAATTGACCTGTATAACAGCAAGCAGACTGGAAAAATTTCACTATTCTTCTGATGCTCATACTCTTGAATGCCGTAGCATTGCCAATAATGTGTATTTTGTGTTGCTTTTCGATAAACGATTTAGGCGTGTTACTTATTTTACAACTGAACTGATAGGATTATTAGGATGATTTTATCTCTCCCCATATTCCCTCGTGGCTATTGGTATAAATTAACAACATAATAAAGACCTGTTTACTGATATGAGCATTGGCAAGATAATTTACCAAAAACTACTTGTTTTTTGCATATATAGATTTATTTGTCAATTATTTGAGTTTGAATTATTGGATAGTGTTGTAGTTGTGAAAGATACTATTTGAACTATCCTCCTGAATATGATGTCATAGAAAAAATGTGTGTTAACAGGAAATAATCTACTCCAGGTAAGTTATGTGACGCGAACGGGAGCTAATATGCTTGTTGGAGCACTCTGAGATTATGGTTAGTTATCTCAGGACTACTGAAAATCTTCGCTCTAGTTGGCAGGATGGCGAAAGCTTCCGGTTTTCTAGCCGGAGGTAAACTTACCAGCATCCCTAGGGTATTCTGGAATTGGATAATAGCATGATTTAGAGGTGCTCTTTAGGAACATAGGGTAGTGCTGATGGAAAAATTAGTCACGACTCGCGCGTTCCCGAGCCAGTCCGTTGGGCGGCTACGCCGACTTGTAGGAACTGGCGTTTGCGACTATCGTCGTCGCGGTGAGTTAGTACGTTGGGCGGGTTCCCCGACTTGAAGTAACTAACGAACCCTTTAGGGGGTCGCTCGTCAAAAGTCAAGAAAGAATGATTTGCAAGGTATAGCAGTAAGCATATAGGGAAAGGACATCGTGTTTTGCCCAAAGGGGAAGGGTAAATGTCCTAAGCCAAAAACGTAGTGCTATGTGCTATATTCCCTTAGGGATAATAAACCACTCACAACCAAACGTATTAGCAAAGCTTAGGGCTAGCCATAAGTAACTCTTATCCACCCCTAACTGCTCTAGGATTCAAACCTTGCGCCACTACTAATTCCTATATAGAAAAATGAAGCCCAATAACTTCCTCCTAGAAGTTTTGCAATTATTCTTATTATTTTAAATAGAAGCGGACAATAATTTTTATTTGGCTGGATGAAAAGGCAAGTATCTTAAATGAATCTAAAGAAAAAACATAAGACTTATTTATTAGTCTTCTGTTTTTTACCATCCATAGCCTGCTTTTTGGCATTCATTTGTACTATTGGTGATTTAGGGTTCTTCAAATCAATGTAGTCAATTCCTTGGGGAGGGACTTTCACAGATAATTGTCGTAATTGAGAGAGAACTTGTATTTGTTCTGACAATCGAGAATTAGGTATGCCAAGATGCACTTCACCTAGTTCTGTTTTCAGGATCAGGTTTGTTCGATCCTGGAAATCAATTTCTGTGATTTGAATCTCACTTTGCCTGATTAATTGATAAAGTTGAGTCCAAAAAGGGCGATATTCTTCTGGTAATCCAATAATTTTGAGCTTGGGTAATTGGAGGCGAGGATTGTGGTTGGTGTATTTTTCTAGGGGAACCCACAAGCCAGTTGCATCTAATAATCCAACTGATGTTTTCTGATTTTCTCTATGATTAGATTTACGAGGTAATTCAGCGATTGCTACTGGGATTCTTTCTTTGATTTGTACTTTTAAGCCTGGGGGAAAGAGACGACGACTCACTTTTGCTTGGGTAATAATTGGTTGTTGTTGTAGGGATTGAGCAATTTGGGAGGGTTTCACCCGCAGTAAAAACTGGGGATAGGGTAGAACAATTAAAGACTGGATGGATTCATCAGGGAAGAGTTCATTGCCAGATATGCCGATATCCTTAGATGTTTTTAGTACCCACATTGGCTGAATCGCAACCCACAATAAACCTCCTGCCAAGCTAGCAACGGCAAAGGTGCGCCAAATTGTCTGAAAATTTTTGATTTGTCGCCGGCGACGTAACTGCTGGCGACGTTGGGCTAAATCTGTGCGTGAAACTGATAACATCCCAGCCATGCAAACCTCTTCGCGTTTTCAGTTCAAATTAATGAGTCATTTCACAAACAGCCATCGGCGTGGAGAGTGCTAATTTCCTCATTTTTGTGCTACATATCACTGAATTTTAATATAGCTTTTTATGGTTAATGTCATCGGTACTACCACTAGGTGAGGGAGTGAGGGAGTGAGGGAGTGAGGGAGTGATGAAGTGATGGAGTGATGGAGTGATGGAGTGATGGAGTGTAGACGCTGCGCGTCTACAGTTGTGGAGATGTCTAATGTAACTGTGGGATTTCTCTATCCAATTTTCCTTCACTCTTTCCCTCCTTCACTCCTTCCCTCCTTCCCTCCTTCCCTCCTAGGGCGTGTTTTCAAACCCAAAATTGGCATAAATTGTAGGTTGGGTTGAGGAACGAAACCCAACATTCTTCATCAGACTTGTTGGGTTTCACTTCGTTCTACCCAACCTACACGATAGTTTGAAAACAGTCCCTCGCCCCAATGCTCTACATCAAAACAATAAAATTGATGTTGATTTATAGGTAGTTTCTCGGTTGCGACAAAAAATATCTGCCAAAAAGTCGCCATTTATCAATCCATAAAGTATCCTTTAAAACATAATCATTTGATTCATAATTGCTAAACACCAACTTGGAAATATATACTCTGGGATTGTTGACATTAAACAAAGTAAATAGTATAAGAATCATACTTAATTGATTGGTATTAACAAGGAATTTTTTTCATGTCCGTGCAGATTATTCAATACCCTTTGCGAGATAAAACCTTGACATAGAGGAGACTTCGCCCTCGGTGTTCTCAATATTGACTTGAAGTTCAGATGTATTGATTTCTAGTCAAGGACAATTATTCAGTTCCATCCATACTCAAGATGTTAAGTTCAATGATTCAAGGATAATTACGAGTATACCCAAATTTAACAGTAAAATTTAGTATCAGTATATAACCTAGTGCTCTCGGTAGTCAGAGCATTTGTATGTAAAATACAAATTCATTTGCATCTACATGAAAACAACACTTAATTTGTCGCGCTTTTTTAAAGCCTGTAATCCAAGCAAAACCCTGGTGATGGGTGATGTTGTGGATCGGCAGTACTACATAGATTTTTCTGATGTCCGTGGCTGCAAGATAGTTGAAGAGTTACAACGTACTATTACCCGGATTTCTCCAGATGAGCCGACTTGTCAGTTGTTTACGGGTCATATTGGCTGTGGTAAATCTACGGAGCTGCAACGTCTGAAGTCGGAATTGGAGTTGGCTGGATTTCATGTGGTTTATTTTGAATCTAGCCAAGACTTAGACATGGCGGATATTGATATTAGCGATATTCTTTTGAGTGTGGCTCGTCAGGTAAGTATAAGTTTAGAAGAAATTGGGATTCGCCTTCAACCCGGTTATTTTGCCAATCTTTTTAAAGAAATTGGTGATGTGTTGCAAATGCCAATTACTGAGGTTGAATTCTCTATGGGTATTGCCAAAATTGGTGCTAAAGCCAAGGATAGTCCCCAAATGCGAAATCAACTGCGGCAATACTTGGAACCACGTACCAACAGTATTTTGCAGGCGATTAATGAAGAAGTATTGCAAAGAGCAGTTCAACTGTTAAAACAACGGGGTCAAAAAGGACTGGTAGTCATTGTCGATAATTTAGATCGGGTGGATATGCGTCCTTTGGCATCTGGGCGATCGCAACCTGAATATTTGTTCATCGACCGTGGGGAGCAATTACGCCGGCTGAATTGTCACTTGGTATACACGATCCCCCTGGCTTTGATTTTTTCTAAAGAGTACGCAGCATTGAAAAATCGCCTGGGAGGAGGGATTTCCCCCAAGGTATTACCTATGGTGCAAGTACGACAAAGAGACGGTAGGGATCATGAGCCAGGAATGTCTCTATTGCGTCAATTGCTGCTAACTAGAGCATTTCCCGAACTGAGTCCCTATGAAAGATTAAAGTTGCTTCCAGAGTTATTCGATTCTCAACAGACTTTAGACCGTTTATGTCGCATTAGTGGCGGTCATATTCGTAACCTCTTGGGACTACTGTACAGTTGTTTACAAAGGCAAGACCCCCCTTTTTCCAGGGATTGTTTGGAAGCGGTGATTAAAGATTATCGCGACGACTTACTATTGGCTATTAACCAGGAAGAGTGGGAATTGTTGTATGAAGTAGTCCACAAACAAACTCTCAAAGGCCAAACCGAATATCAAAGACTATTGCGGAGTATGTTTGTGTTTGAATATCGCGATCGCCAGGGTCGGTGGTTTGGCATCAGTCCAGCCTTAGCAGAAACGGAAAAAGTCATCTCTTGGAAACGGCATAATTTAGCCGAGAAAGCTATAAGTGATTCCCTGGCGAACCATCCCATTGCCAAAAATTATACCTTTTAGAATGCGACTTTTATTGATGTAGGCAGATTTTGAGTTATGACGGATCGGAAACAAACAACAGCAAGTATTGCGACAGATAATCAGCGTTCCTTGCAAAGGTTGATTCGGGCGATCGAGCTTTCTAAAGGTCAATTTGCCTTGATTCTCGTCCGTTGTAATTATCGGCACCTACGCGAGGGAATGGTGGAAAATTTGCGTGCCGTTACCAAAGGTTTATATTTACGGGAACTATTTCTGGAGCCATCCACCACAGTACTCCACACCACCATTGTTAGGGAATTATACTTAGACCATCCTGCCGTCGCTACAGATTCTTTACCATCGGCAGTCACAGTCTTTGGTTTAGATGCCAATTTATTCCTAGAGGACTTACTCACCGGGATCAACCAAGCACGGGATATTTATGCTGCGACTTTCCCTTTCCCTGTGATATTGTGGCTCACAGACGAAGTGGCTACATCCCTCTCTCGACTGGCTCCAGATTTTAAGAGTTGGGCAGCAACCACAATTAAGTTTGAGATGGAGCAAGCAGATTTAATTGATTTAGTCCAACAACAAACTGAAAATCTCTTCTCCCAGATTTTAGCCGCCGGAGCCGACAAATTTTTATCCAATGCTGCCCTGAATTTAGCTCCTTCATCCCAACATCGCCGGGAAATTGAGTCAGCTCGCAATGATTTATTGCGTCTGTATGGGGTCAAATTAGAACCCAAGTTAGAAGCTAGTTTAGAATTTGTTTTAGGACGGGATGGCTATGCTAATGATGAAATTGATCATGCTTTAAACCATTTCCATCGCAGTTTAGAAATTTGGCAACAGGAAGTCCGTAGAGAGGATAATTTTCCGGAAAATCAGCAATTAAATAGTCCTGTTGTTCGCAAGGCAATAGTACTATTTAATTTGGGCTTATGTTACCGACGGATGGCTGACTTACAACCAGGAAAAAGTCATAGCCATTGGCAAAAAGCCCTATTGTGGTTTAAACAATGTGTGGCTGTTTTGCAAACGTCGCGCCAAGCTGATTTGGTTGCCAAATTTATTGTCCCTGCCTGCGAAATGTTACAAAGGCTGGAAGTTTGGGAGGAATTAGAGCAATTAGCCCAACTTGCTGGGAAACTGCACCAACAACGCCGGCAAAAAGCACGAATTGCCCAAGATTATGGATTTTTAGCTGCTGTTGCTGCTGCTAAATCTGACTGGCTGCAAGTTTATGAATTAACCAATAAAGCTATTTCCTTAGTAGAAGAAGCTGGTGATGTTTCGCGGCAGCAGGAAAGTAGTTATCTTTTATTATTGGGACGCGCCCAACGCCATTTAGGGGAGTGGGAAGAAGCAGTTAATAATCTGGAATGGGCAAGAGTTGTTTGCGAATTACAGTACGAACCATCCCTGTATTTGGAAATTGTGGAGGAGTTAAGAAGTCTCTACTTCTTTGAACGCCATAATTATTTGGAAGCTTTTCGACTCAAGCAAGAAAAAATTCAGATAGAACATCAGTACGGTTTTCGTGCTTTTATTGGCGCTAATCAATTACAGCCCCAACGCTACAGAATTAACCCCGTACTGCAAACACCAAACATATCCTTTATGCCTGAGGATGTGGCACAGGAAATTGCTACTTCTGGTAGACAAAAAGATGTAACTCGGTTAATCGAAAGAATTAGCCGTGCTGACTATAAATTAACAATTATTCATGGACCTTCTGGGGTAGGAAAAAGTTCTATCCTCAAGGCTGGTTTAGTACCGGCTTTAAAACAACAAGTTATTGGCGGACGGATTCCCTTACCCATACTTTTATCTATCTATAGTGATTGGGTAACTAACTTGGGACGGAGCTTAAATCAGGCTTTAGCACAAACAGATTTAGCCATATCCTTAGAGATATCCCCTGAGAAAATTCTTGAAAAACTACGATTACTAGCAGATAATCATCACACCATAGTTTTAGTATTCGATCAGTTTGAAGAATTATTCTTTGTTATTAAAAATGCAGACCAGAGAAAGGAATTTTATGATTTCTTTTGTGAATGTTTAAATATTCCCTATGTGAAAGTAATTGTTTCCTTACGGGAAGATTATTTGCATTATTTACTAGAGATTGAACGTTTGAGTAGAACTAAAAATAGTAATAATACCAGTCTAGCAGTTATTAACAAAAATATTTTAGATAAAGATATTCGTTACTATTTGGGTAATTTCTCAACTCCCGATGCCCAAGGAATTGTTCGCAGCCTGACCCAATGTTCCCATTTTGAAATGAGCGATCGCTTAAGCGAACAATTAATCAAAGATTTAGCTCATAACAATGGAGAAGTTCGCCCCATTGAGTTACAAATAGTCGGGGCTCAACTGCAAACAGAAAATATCACCACACTCAGCCAATACGAGCATATCGGTGGGGCTAAAAGATTAGTGGCTCGGTGGCTGGAGGAAGTGATTAAAGATTGCGGGCGAGAAAATGAAGATGTCAGTTGGCAATTACTATTTGAGTTAACCGATCGCAAAGGTACGCGACCCCTGAAAACTAAAGCAGAATTAGCTTTAGCCATTATTACCAATCCCGATGCAGCCCAAAAATGTAATTATTCATGGGAATTGATTTTAGAGATTTTAGTGGATTCGGGTCTGGTACTGCAAATGCGGGAAGAATCTAGCGATCGCTATCAATTAGTTCATGATTATCTGGTAGAACCAATTCGCCAGAAAAAGAACCACGGTATGGTGGCAGAATTAGAAAGGGTAAGACTGGAAAAAAGTCAAGCAGAAATTGCCCAAAAAATTAGCCAAGACCAACTCACCACTATTTTGCAAAAGCGGCTCAAAGAAGCGCGGATCGTGGGTGTGGTTTTGGCAACAATGTCATCAGCGATCGCAGGTTTGTGGTGGCAAGCTGATTTACAAAAACGGGCTGCCATGCGTCACAGTATACGGGCTGAAAGTAGTGAAAGGAATTTGCAAATTAGTGCCTTAACTGCTGCTTCAGAGGCTTTATTTGCCTCGGATAAGGAGTTTGATGCTTTATTAGAAAGTTTGCGTGCCTGGAGACAACTACAAAAATCCCGTCAGGTAGCACCAGAAACACGGATGCGTGTAGTTACCGCCCTGCAACAGGCTGTGTATGGAGTCAAAGAAATTAACCGCCTAGAGGGACATGGGGAAATTGTTTGGGGAGTTAGTTTTAGCCCTGATGGTCAATTAATCGCTTCTGGTAGTCGCGATCGCACGATTAAAATTTGGCGACCTGATGGAACTTTACTACAAACTCTCAATGGTCATAATGATGCGGTCACAAGTTTAAGTTTTAGCCCAGATTCCCAAACTTTAGTTTCTGCCAGCCTGGATAAAACCGTACAAATTTGGCGCAGGGACTCCATAACGGGAGAATTTATTGACCAACCCCAAAGAACATTAGCAGGACATGGAGATTGGATTTATAGCGTCAGTTTCCATCCAGATGGCAAGTTATTGGCAACGGCTAGTAAGGATGGAACAATTAAACTCTGGGATATTAACGGCACATTAATTAAAGTCCTGCGGGGACATAAAGATTGGGTGAATTGGGTCAGCTTTAGCCCCGATGGTCAATTGTTGGCATCAGCAAGCGAAGACCAAACGGTGAAAATTTGGCGACGGGATGGCAGCTTAGTCAACACCTTAGCAGCCCACCAAGATGGGGTGACTACTGTTTCTTTTAGCCCTGATAGTCAAACCCTAGCAACCGCAGGACGCGATCGGACGGTAAAAATCTGGCGCAGGGAAAATAATGGCAAAAGCGATCGCTTTGCTTCCCGTCCCCATAAACAATTCAAGCAAAACACCAGCGTTATTTGGAGCCTCAAATTTAGTCCTGACGGTCAATATCTCACTTCTGGAGGTGACGACAATCAGATCCACCTGTGGAACGTTAACAATGGTACCTTAGTAAAAACCTTAAAAGGACATAGTGATGCGATCGCAGGTTTGTCCTTTAGTCCCAATAGCCAGTTGTTAGCTTCAGCCAGTTACGACAAGAGTATTAAAATTTGGAGTTTAAAGCCTCCCCAACTGCCTATCCTCCAAGGACATACAGATCGGGTTTTGAGCGTTACCTGGAGTCCAGACGGTAAGCTATTAGCTTCCGGTAGTGACGATCGCACCATCAAACTGTGGCGACGATATTTAGGAGACCATCGCCAAATTGCCACCAAACTTTATAAAAGTTTACCAGGACATCAAGATCGGGTTACTAGTGTGAGTTTTTCTCCTGACGGTCAAGTATTAGCGTCTGCTAGTTATGATAAAACCGTCAAACTGTGGCGTAAAGATGGTCAGTTGATTAGAACTCTGCGGGGACATCAGGATAACATTATGAGTGTTACTTTCAGCCCTGATGGCAAGTTTCTGGCATCGGCGAGTAAAGACCAAACAGTAAAAGTTTGGGACTTACAGGGTGAGTTAATCGCTACTTTAGTAGGACATGACGACCGAGTAAATAATGTCAGTTTTAGTCCAGATAGTCGTATAATTGCCTCCGCTAGTGACGACCAAACCGTGAAACTCTGGCGACGGGATGGAACTTTATTAAAAACTTTGTCTCCCCATAAAAGCTGGGTATTGGGGGTAAGTTTTAGTCCCACCGACCGTTTACTAGCTTCTGCTAGCTGGGATAATACCATCAAGTTGTGGAGTTGGGATGGCAAGTTGTTGAAGACTTTATTGAAAGGTTATAGCGATAGTGTCAATGCTGTCACCTTTAGTCCCAATGGAAAAATTTTGGCATCGGCTAGTTGGGATAGCACAATTAAATTGTGGAGTCTGGACGGTAAATTAATCAAAACTCTCAATGAGCATACTAGTCCAGCGTTGAGTGTCAGCTTCAGCCCTGATGGTCAAACTTTAGCTTCTGCTAGTGATGACAACAAGATTATTTTGTGGAATTTAGATCTGGATGATTTGTTAGGGCGTGGTTGTAACTGGGTCAAGAATTATCTCCGGCATAACCACAATGTGGAACAACAAGAACGTTTGCTCTGTGACGATATAGCTAAGTGAGAGGGATGGTTGTTAGTTGTTAGTTGTTAGTTGATGGTTGATAGTTGATAGTTGATGGAGGGAAGGAGGACAAGAGGATTAAATCTTCTTCGGTAATCCCAACCAACAACCACCAACCAACAACCGTCAACCACCAACCATCACTCCCTCACTCCCTCACTCTAGCTAGATGGGCGATCGCTAACTAATCCGTTTTCAGTATTTCCCTCATCACTATCCGCAATTAAATTAACTAAAAATCTTTGCAGTTTCATCCGCTCTATATAGGGCCATCCACCTTCCGATTCAATGTCTTTGAGAAGTCCATAGAGTGCCTGACGGTTATTTGGCAAACTATTTTGAAAGGCATTGTCACGGATTTCTCTGTGTAAATATTCTAACTTTCTTAATAAAGCTAACAGAGCGATCGCATCCCCTTGACAATCCTGGGTTGCGTTATGCACCGCAGTAGCTATCTCTTGTAATCGACTATTAAAAATCTCGGAATCAACTTTAATACCTTGGTTCATAAGATAAGATGCTGTTTATCTCAATTTAATCAAATTCATCGAAATTGTTTTGTCTTGTTTGTTTCCTATGGAACTTAGCAATGGCAACATATCATTAATTACTGCAAGGAATAGATTGTAATCTCTTATTCTTCGTTCACCAAGCCTTGCCCGAAAGGGCAAAACAAGTTTGGCAGAGGATTTAGACCTCTGGCAAATTATTTCCTGTTGCCTATTGTCTTGCAAATGTCTAGTTTACATATCCAGACAAAAGTAGCGATTAATACTGAATTATAACGTATTTTTGCTGATTTGTTCATCTGGGGATTCCAGACAGCGATCGCAAAATTCTGTTAAAATACAAGACTACTTTGATTTTGAGTTAAAAAAAATCGTATGATCTGGCTGAATAACCCATAACATTATGGGGCATATGTAGTGGGGACACATATATAACACATAACTACCAAAAGGGCAATATCCAAGAGGAAGGCCAACCCCTAACGGGTGTTTGTCATAGTTACTTTTCTCTAGGTAATGCCTAATGTAATAGTGTGTTGGAGCGTACTTATCTACGCACCCAAATGTCACCAATAGTAAAACTGCTGGTTTTTACCCCGATTTAAGGGTACACCAGTTAATTCTCACAAGAGATAAATACTTTAGTGCAGTTTTACAACTTAAATATTAATTTTTGAGATTGAGATTGAGGTTGACCATGAGGTTTCGTACTCTAATTATTGCACTCGTCGCTGTATGCATCGGTTTGCTCACAGCTTGTAGTGCTGCTCCCGACGAACTTGCTAGTTCTGAATTTCTAACCTACGAACAAATTAAAGGTAGCGGTTTAGCTAACAAATGTCCCCAACTATCAGAAATTAGTCGCGGTTCTATTCCTATTGATGGTAGTAAATCCTACGTGATTAAGGATATGTGCTTAGAACCCACTAACTTCTTTGTGAAGGAAGAACCAGTAAATAAACGGCAAGAGGCAAAATTTGTCCCAGGAAGATTATTAAGTTTCTCAACCAAAGCTTACTCTTTACTGAGTATCGAAGGTCCTTTAAATGTTAATGAAGACAACAGTCTCACCTTTGAAGAGAAAGATGGACTTGACTTCCAAGCCATTACAGTCGGACTTCCTGGTGGGGAAAGCATTCCTTTCTTGTTTACCATTAAAGGTTTAGTGGCTAAAACACAGCCCAATTTAACCAGCATCAACACCTCCACTGATTTTGCAGGCTCCTTCCGAGTACCTTCCTATCGTGGTGCTACCTTCCTCGATCCCAAAGGACGGGGTGTAGCTACTGGTTATGACAATGCGGTAGCTCTTCCTGCTGAAGCTGATAGCGGTGAGTACTCCAGTGCCAATATCAAACGTTTTTCTGTGTTAGATGGCAACATTTCCATGTCAGTTGCTAAGGTGGACAGTTCTACTGGTGAAATTGCTGGTACTTTTGAAAGCATACAACCCTCTGATACAGACTTAGGTGCTGACGAACCCGAAGATGTCAAAATTCGCGGTTTATTTTATGCTCGTATAGAACCATCTGAAGCTTAAATCAAAATTATCGATTTTCTGAGTTAGGTTAGCGCGTAACATTTTTATCATCTTCCCTTCTGGTTCATCTAACACCACCAGAAGGGTTTTTATTTTATCAAATATGGCTTCCATATAAGCCGAACTTAGAGCTACAGCTGATTAACTCCAGTTTCATAAGTTACAACAATAAGGCATTCTTAAGTGCGCCTCAAGATTACTGTTTGTATCAAAACAGGATATAAATATCATGTAATTACAAATTACTGAGGTAAACTTGCAGGCAAGGTAGTATTTGTGGTAACTGCTCCCCTGCGAGTCTGGGCATTATTCACCATGGAAAACTGGCAATTTCTGATACAAAAGCAAGGAGAACATCGTTGGCATCCACTGGAATCACCAACAGTGGAACTTCCTGAAGGTAAGTATAGGGTTGTGGCGAACTCTAACTACGCTAATACGGATGTAGAGGTGCGAGTTACTCACTACTCCCACCATGAGTCACCCCCCAAAAGGTATGTCAAAAAACGATCGCGTCGCACTAATACGGATGGGGTGATGGCGGTAATTCCCTTTACTTCCCTCAAGCCAGGAAGTTGGGAGTTACGCTGCTCTGGTGATTTGATGTCGGATATAATGGGCAACTCGTGGAAGTTTAGCGTCCGTTTGGAAGTATTGCCAAATGATACTTCCCAGGGTTTAGTTGCAGATGGAGGCGAAGCTGAGTTAGTATCCCAGGATTCTGGTTCTGTAACGGAGCAATCACCTACACAAAAGCATTCTCAACAGCCAGTTGATACTGATGTGGAACAATTAGTCACATCTGCTTCTATGGATGATGATGGCATGGGAGATGCAACTATTACAATTTCCGCAGAGCAGGTAACAGTCACTTCTAGCTACCCAACTGCGCCAGAATCCACTCTTCCTACGACTACAGATGAACAGTTCAATGTTCCAGAGGAAGTTGTCACTACTGGGGATGTTAATCCCAGTGATGTGACAAATGTGTCAGAGAATCTGCCCTTTGCTTTTGAAGCGCAGCCAGATAATAACGATCGCAAATCTGCCAGCGAAGAGAATAATGATCATGAAATAGATCAGCTGGTTAGCCCAGTATTATTAAAAGGGGAAACGGCAGAGCAGATTTTACAAAATCTAGCGGATTTAGCTCTACCTACCAATGAACCGGCTTTGGAAGAAGAGGAACAGCTTGAACAGCCACTCCCAGAAATTGTCGAATTACCCCTAATTATTACCTTGGATGCAGAAAACTATTTTGTCCCTTGGGGAGAAGCTTTTACCATTGGTGGAGGGGTAGAGTTAAAGGATGTGAGTGCATCCCCAAAGATTTATGGGGGAGAATTACACATAGAATTGCACTCGCCCTTAGGCGGTTCCTCTGGAACATCGCCCCAAGATGGAGAAGCGATCGCTCAAACCAGACAAGTTGTATCCTCAGATACCCTACCTTTCAGTTTTGACTGTGAGTTACAGGTTCCTCAGGATTGCCCATCTAAGCTAATTTTGGCAGATATTAATTTATATGGTGCCCTTGATGATGGTACGGAATCAGTACTCTTAGCTAGCCATACTTTTACCATTAATGCGGCTGTAACTGAATTGTTGGCACTGAGTGCTGCTGCTCAATCCCGAACATCAGAAGAATTACTTAGCTTTTCTGATATAGTAGTTGCTGATACTACCAAAGAGGAAGCCAAGGTATCCACACCCCTGGATTTACAATTATTCAATTTAGTCAAAATTTTACCCAAGGAACAATCCCTTGTTACCCAACCAAAGGCAAAAACATCTTTACCCCCTCGCATCGATCCCTATTCACTACAACAACCAGCCCCATCGCGATCGCCACAACTACCAAATCTGCCATCTAGTAGCAATCAAAACCAGAAACAAGAGCTGGTAGTTGCCGGTACTCAAACTACAACACATACACGATGGAGAAGACCCAGGGGTACAAGTTTACCTTATTTAAAAAAGTTACAACCAATAGTTACCCGTCACCAAGCCACTCAACCTGAACCAATTACAGAAAATGATGCTCCGCCTGGAGAAACATTACCAACTACAGGGGATGAAAATAGTAATGGGGAACAGGTGGTAAATCGGGTAGAATCCCCAGCATCTCAGGAACCGGCTTTATCCAGCAATGCGGAGTTAATTACCACCACCGATAACCCTGATTCCCTATCTCCCCTAATTCGTCATTGGATACGCACTCAAGGATATACTTTACCCCAGCCAATTAATGTACAGTATCAAGATTATGATACTGAGCAAATTTTTGTGAACGAATTGGATGTTGATAGTGGGGTAATACCAGAAGAGCCAGAGCAAACTAGCGATCGCTCATCTACACCACCACTTCCACCACCACCTCCTCCTAACCCTTACCAACGTAGACCTGCTTGGTTAGCACAAGAAATAGTTGTGGATGATACTGATGCTACTTCTTTGGAAGTGGAAACGACGAATAACTCTTCTATTGAGTCAGAGCAACCATCAACCCCACCAGAACCCCCATTATTACCACCCCAGTCAGCCACACAAGAACCCTTACCCGTGCCAGAATTGTACATACCTACGGGAGAATTAACAGCTGGCAAACAAATCAAAGTCAGGGTGAAATTACCCAATTTAGGACCCCACATCGCCATCAAATTGTGGCTTAAAGACTGTCAAACCCGCCGGCTAATAAATCAACCACATATTCTGAAAAACTGGATTCCTGAGCCTCCCCATCATCTCCAGCTAACAACTCAACTCCAGGTTCCCTTGGGTTGTTTGCAAATCCAATTCGAGGCGATCGCTATTGATTTGACAACTCAGCAAGAAAGCCACAAAGTTAGTATTATACGTTCGGTCATCCCAGCAGATTTGCCACAAATACTCACAGAGGAACCGATGGGGATTTAAACATGGGACAAATTTTTCGGCATTGCTGAATTGGAGTATGAATTTATATTTTGGGCATAAATAAACAAAGATGCTTTGCGTCTTTGCGCCTTTGCGTGAGGCTAATTCATACTTTCGATCAACAACGCCAATTTTTTAGTGTTAAAAATCTTGAGAATTTTCAACAAATTAATAGGATTTGCAGTAAGCTCATTTTGAATTGTACTGTAAATTCATAGGAATCGATAACTATGGCTGCTTCTTATTTACCCTCTCTTCTCGTCCCCTTTATGGCAGTTCATTTCTTTGTGGTATTGGCATTTATGTTCGTTTACATTGAACGGGACAACATTGCCTAAATAACCCCATAGATATTAGCTTCAGCAACTAAATATCGATGAAGCTATTAATCTATTCAAACATGATTAATACCGCCTATCTCTAAGAGATAGGCGGTTTTTATTTTGCTGATTTATCAAGCAAATTATTAATAAAGCTGGGCTTCAGGTATTTTCACCATACCCGAATTACATTGCCGCTCCGACACCAGCGTAGGAACCATAAAAGAAAATTCCTACAACGGTAATAACACCTAAGCCTGCAACCGTAGCTACGATCCACAGGGGAATTCTTCCGCCTCCAGACACGATTTATCCTCCCAAAATATAAAACACAGCAGATTAATAAACCAGGATTGCTCCTAGTTGCTCAGACTAGTTAAAGAAGTAACTGGAGAATAGAATTCCCAGAACGAAAACTAGTAATAATCCCAGGTAAAGTGAAGTCCGGTTTAACTCTACCGGTTGATTGTTAGTATTAGGGTTTCTCTCCATGATTTCCTCCTAGCGTTGAATAAACTGCATAGCAGCGATCGCGCCTAAAAAGAAGACGGTTGGTACAGCTAAGGCATGAACCGAAAGCCATCTTACAGTAAAAATGGGGTATTGTACGGGTTGATTAACGTTATTGCCGCTAGTCATAATTCCAACTACTTAATAAATTGTTCTACTTGTTGCTTTGATTGCAAGCGATCGTTGACAATGGGAATTTCTTGTCGTGTCTGGGTGAAATATTCATCAGGCCGGGGTGTGCCAAACACATCATATGCCAAGCCAGTGCTGACAAATAACCAACCAGCAATAAACAATGCTGGAATGGTAACGCTATGAATTACCCAGTAACGAACACTAGTGATGATATCGGAAAATGGACGTTCTCCAGTAGTACCTGACATGTAGATCCCTACCTTAACAATGATTGCTATTAATGTTTATTATCCTACAAAGTTTAGAAAGAGTTACAAATTGCAACTTCTTTCTCAGAAATTTTGTGAATAACACCTAAGCTGGTTCAGATGTTGCGGTGGCAGCAACGGTAGGATCGTATCTGAGGAGAACACCGCGATCGCCAATTACAAATCCCTGTTCTGGAGATAAGAAGACTATCCTGTAAAAATTGGCGGGAACGTTTTCCACATCCCGGTCTTTTTCCCAAGTTTTGCCACCATCAGTACTGCGGAGTAAATTAGCACTACCGCCACTGATCCAAATCTCATCTGGTGTGCGGTATGCCAAATCCAACAAACCCCAACTGGTAGAGAATTCTGGATATTGTGGTTCTTGCCACTCTTCAAGATTATTAGGAGTGCTAAATTGTACTTGTCCTCCCCTGGCTAGCATCCACATTTGCCCATTCTGGGCAAATCCCATATTTTCTACCCGGCGAGAACTATTACGATTGTGGGGTTCCCAAGCTTCCTGTCCGGGTCGCCAAACTGAGTAAAAATTACCTTTTGCCGAAACTGCAATGTATTCACCATCAGCAGAACGTTCCATGTTCCGCACCACACCCACAGCTTGTTCTACCTGTGCTTTCCAATTCTTCCCGCCATCGGTAGTTTTATAGATAGCGCCCACATCAGTAACCATCTCGGCGGTGTTTTCCCCTAAAGCGACGATGGAAATGGGACTACCTGGTAATTTTGCACTCAAAGGAATATTAGACCAAGAACTACCTCCATCAGTAGTATGTAGGGTTAAGGAAGGTTCCCCCACAATCCAACCTTCTTCACCATTAAAGCTCACCCCATTAAAGCGGTAATTAGGTTCATCTAACTCTAGCTTTATGGGTTGCCAATTTTTACCACCATCCTTAGTTTCTAATAAGGTAGACTGGCTACCTACCAAGTAACCGTGGGATTTATCACTAAAAGCAATATCTAATAACTTTGCCTCCGTGGGAACTGTGACCACTTCCCAGGGATTGTCGCTGATGGAAACCACCTTGCTACAACCCACACACATCAGCAAAACAACAAACAAGGCAAGGAATCTTTGCCAATTTCTGAAAATTGAACTCATTTTTAACTTATTAGTATTTTGTCGGTATCGTTGATACAATCTTGATTTACAGTTTTAAACCTCTGACTAACACGGCTAGTTCAAACCATAAAGACTGATAAAAAATAAGAAACCAAGGGCTAAAGCACCAAAAATCAGAATATTCTTCTGACCAGGTGTTAATTTATTTACACCAAAACCATAACTAAGGTTTTCCTTAAAACCTGATGCTGTACCAGCAGGTCCCACATTAGTAAAGGCTTTCTTATTCGCACTGCAAACCGGGCAACGCCAATTTACAGGTAGTTCCGCAAAGGGTGTTCCTGGATCAATATCACGTCTGTCGTCTCCCTTTTCTGGTTCATATACGTAACCGCAGGCACGACATTCGTAACGGTCTAGCACCGTGGTATCAACATCTTGTTCGCTCATGGCTTTGGCAAAGTGGATACTTCTGAGGCAAATATTAAATATACGTTACAAATTATGACATAACTGTTAGTTTTTTTTATAACCAGCACTCAGGAATCTAATCTGTTTTGGTATCTGTTCCCCAGAATTGGGCAGCTGACAAATATATAATGTATGTACAAGCAGGTAACAGAGTTATTTACACCCAAAAGCGTTAGATATTCATTGTGTTTGTCCTCAGCGGTTACGAGTACTTTCTAGGCTTTCTACTCCTATGTAGCCTAGTACCAGCCTTAGCTCTTGCAGCATCCAAACTCTTACGTCCCACCGGACGCTATCCAGAAAAGCGCACCACCTACGAATCTGGGATGGAACCCATAGGCGGGGCATGGATTCAGTTCAACATCCGTTACTATATGTTTGCCCTCGTCTTCGTCGTCTTTGATGTAGAGACGGTATTTTTATATCCTTGGGCGGTAGCTTTTCACCGTCTGGGGTTATTGGCATTTATTGAAGCACTCATTTTTATTGCAATTCTAGTAATTGCTCTAGTTTATGCATGGCGTAAAGGAGCGTTGGAATGGTCTTAGATGCAAATTTAAAGGGAAAGAAATTGGAGGGAGAAAGTATCATTAATCCAATTGGCAGTCCCACAGTTACCCAAGAACTCTCTGAAAACGTCATCCTCACCACCGTTGACGATTTGCACAACTGGGCAAGACTATCCAGTTTGTGGCCCTTGTTATTTGGTACTGCTTGCTGTTTCATTGAGTTTGCCGCTTTAATTGGTTCTCGGTTCGATTTTGACCGTTTTGGTCTAATTCCCCGTTCTAGCCCCCGGCAAGCCGATTTAATCATTACTGCTGGTACGATTACCATGAAGATGGCACCCCAATTGGTGCGTCTTTACGAACAAATGCCAGAACCCAAGTATGTAATTGCTATGGGTGCTTGTACCATTACTGGCGGTATGTTCAGCATGGATTCACCTACGGCGGTGCGCGGGGTTGATAAGCTGATTCCCGTGGATGTGTATTTACCTGGTTGTCCTCCCCGTCCAGAAGCAATTATTGATGCGATTATCAAGCTGCGGAAGAAAATCAGTAATGATTCCATCCAAGAACGGGGTTTAATTAAGCAAACCCACCGCTATTACAGTACTACTCACAATATGAAGCCAACCGAGGAAATCTTAACTGGTAAGTATTTGCAGACCGATGCCCGCTATACTCCACCCAAGGAGTTAACAGAAGGTATGGGTATGCCAGTACCACCTGCTTTATTGACTTCCCAGTCACAAAAGGAGGAAATTAACCGTGGCTGAAGAATCGAAACCAGTACCAGCAGAGGAAGAATCCATTGTCCAAGCTGGTAAAGTTTCCCAGTGGTTGACAGAAAATGGTTTTGCCCATGAGTCCTTAGAGGCTGACGTGAATGGGGTGGAAATCATTAAGGTAGAGGCAGATTTTTTACTGCCCATTGCTACAGCCCTCTATGCCTATGGATTTAACTATCTCCAGTGTCAAGCTGGGATTGACCTTGGTCCTGGGCAAGAGTTGGTGAGTATGTATCACTTGATTAAAGTCAGTGATAATGCGGATAGACCGGAAGAGGTGCGTGTCAAAGTATTCTTGCCTAGGGAAAATCCTGTGGTGCCTTCAGTGTATTGGATTTGGAAGACTGCGGACTGGCAAGAACGGGAATCCTATGATATGTACGGCATTATTTATGAAGGACATCCCAATTTGAAGCGGATTTTGATGCCAGAGGATTGGGTAGGTTGGCCCTTACGTAAGGATTATATCTCTCCTGACTTTTATGAGTTGCAGGATGCTTATTAAACCAGCCCAGTAAAAAATTAGTAAAAAATTAGATCCCCGACTTCTTCAAGAAGTCGGGGATCTGGACACCGCTAATTTTACAACTCAAATAGGATTGTTTTAGGTTAAGTGGGGTATACAATTAAACCTCACCCCGCCTCTGACAACCCTGTTCTTGCTAATACCAATTCAAATAATGTTGGCGACACATACATGATTCGTAAGGGCACGGCAACCACAATCTTTTGGTGTATAAAATTGTCTTGCTGGTGCCGTGCCCCTACCCATCTACAGTCAGGCTACGTAAAATATGCCCGACTTATGAATAAATATCCGCACATCCTAGGGATTACTAGGATAGAAGTCGGGGATCTAAACAGGTGATTGGTTAAAAGTTTTATTATTAACCAATCACTTATTACTTATTACTTCCTCATGGGTGGCGTTTGAGAGAAACACTAGGCATTTCAAATGGTGGGTTTTCTACTGGTTGGCCATCAACATCTAGTATGAGCATTTTGATGTCAAAATTTCCCCCTTGGCTGGCACTTAGATCGAGAGCATTGGTGATATCCACTGCCCTTTCAAAGGTTACTTTGTGTCCAGGGTGATGCATTCCGTGGTCCATCTCCATAGAATGCATGGCTCCACCCATGCCAAATAAGAAGACAGAGCCAGCAAAGTGGGGATTTCCATTCACTAGAGAGGTATGATCGGCATTAGGATCGTTGAGGAAGATTCGTAACTCGAAAGACTCAGAGGTCATTGAGAGGTTATGAATTGTTAATTCAACTCTTGGTTGCATGGATTCCACAGCTCGGAACTTTGTCAACCCAAAAGGTGTAATTACTCGTCTTGCCCCTACGGCTGGTTCTGTAGATTCATCATATTGATATGGAAGATTATTGATATCGAGAATGTCATTTGCTGACATATCCAGTTCTTCATAAATCTCTTGGGCCACATCATCTGGAACTGGAACCCCTGGATTATTTTGTTGCCAAATGTACCATTGACGGTCAACATAGGCGTGGTGCATCCAAAAAACGGGGTCAAAAGCAGCAAAGGCGACTTGACTCATGGAACCACCAACCCAACCATGTACAGAATCATGGGGAGCTTCCAAACGATTGGAAAAATCAATAAAGTTGGTTTGTTGCATGGCAATAGCCAGATCCCTCTCAAAAAATCTGAACCACCAACTTGGACGAGGACTACGAGTGGTTTGCTCACCACCAGCTTGTTGGGCACTGTAAAGAGGGTTAGGTACTTCTACTCCTTCTGAATTAATATAAGTACTTTCAACTACAGCATCAGGTAATCCTGTTGCCTGTGACTCCTGAGAAACCCAGTCCCAGTAAGGTAAAGTAACATCAGGCACATGTCTTTGTAACGCCTGCTCAAAACGCAAAACGTAAGCACGATGCCAAGGTAAAAAATTCGGTTGATGATGTGGGCAATAGGCGGGATTTGGCAAACCGTGTAACCCTGCTACTTGCTGATATCCGCCTTCTTCAACTTCTTGTTGTAATAAAGCATATGCAGTGCGTAATTTTTGTAGTTCCTCTGCACTGAGCTGATTAATTTCTTTCCTAACGAAAGGGCCTGTAGTCTCAACTATGTTATTATCCATACTTTTCCCTCTATAAATTTCTTGACTTTATAGGAACCAATAACAACCTCAGTTTGTATAATTCCGGAAAAATTAAGGTACCCCTGGGGGGGTGGTTTTCATCATTTATGAAGGACATCTCCATTTTAAGTGGATTTTGATACTGGAGGATTGGGGAGGTTGACCCTGACTGGAAAGTGAGGAGTGAAGTAATAAGTAATAAGTAATAAAGAAAAATTTGTCCCCTTCCCTCCGGGCGGGGAAACCCCGCCCCTACTCCTTCACTCTAGGGCGCAAGCCTTGCGCCCCTACTCCTTCACTCCCCACACTCCCCACACTCCCCTTGTCTCCAGCAAAGCTGCCTGATTCACGTGATGGTAGAGTGGATTTGATTGACAAATTATCCATCGTGCTATCAGATGTCCCAAGAGTTACTAGAATCATTTCGGTCAGCTTACAGAAACCTGGAACTACAACCACTGATAGAACAGAAGGCTTTGGATCGGTTTCGGGTGAAGTATGGGGAAGAAACGATGGAAGAATTAGAGCAATTGGTGGAAGATAGCCCCTCTAGTGATGGCAAAATTATTTTTACGGGACATAGGGGGTGTGGGAAGTCTACCTTATTGGCAGAGTTTCGCAGACAATTGGGCGATCGCTATTTTGTGGTTTCGTTTTCTATCTCTGATACCATCGAAATGTCCGATGTGAACCACATTAATATTCTATTTGCGATCGCGGTTAATTTAATGTGGTCAGCGGAAGGGCGACGGGTGAAGATTCCCCAATCAACGAAGGATGCTTTGTATAAGTGGTTTGCTACTCGCACTCGCACGGAGGAAACTAATTTACAAGGGGAAGCTTCCACGGGATTTGACTTTTTTAAATTAATTACTACTAAGTTAAAAATTGATTCCACCATTCGTTATGAACTCAAGCAGGAGTTTGAGCGCAAAATATCTGATTTGGTGGCAAGAATTAATGAAATTGCTGCTTTAATTCAAGTGGCTGTTAAACAAGATGTGTTGGTGATTATTGATGATTTAGATAAGTTAGATTTAGGTAGGGTAAATGATATTTATCGGGATAATATTAAAGCCCTTTGTTTACCTAATTTTCGGATTATTTATACTATTCCCATTGCTGTATTAAGGGATAAGTTTCTCCGACCTTTGATTGAGACGGAAACTAATGACCAAATTGTGGTCATGCCGGTGGTAAAAATATTTGCTAAGGGGGAAAATCGCCGAGCCAATGCTCAACCCCGTGAAGGAAGTATGGATGTTTTATGTGAAATATTACAGAAGCGTATTCCTGATGAGATTCTAGGGAGAAAATCTGCGGAAACAATAGTTATATATAGTGGTGGTGTGCTGCGGGAATTAATTCGTATTGCTAATGAATGTTGTCGGATTTGTCTGCGTTTGATTCGACGACATCCAGATAAAGATGTGGCGATTAATGATGATATATTAGATAAAGCAATCAATAATATTCGCAATGACTTTGCTGTTCCTTTGGGCAAGGTTGATTATGAGATATTGCAAACTGTTTATCATGATTTTATGCCGGAAGACCCTAAAGATCCAGAATTTTTGGGTTTATTACATGGGTTGTCAGTGTTGGAATATCGCAATCGTCAAAACTGGTATGATGTTCACCCCATTGTGGTGGAATTGTTGAAGGAACAGGGGTTGATAAATAATTCATAATTCGTAATTCATAATTCATAATTACGTTTTGTAATGGGGATTTAAACCTCAGGGAGTATAGATAAATGGGAAATAGTGAGGTGGATAATGTTCCTCTTATAGAAGAAGATCCCAACCAAGATGCTTATGATGATTTGATTGTTACCATTGAAGGGAAGATTGGTAAATTAGTAATTATTATTGCGGTTTGTGATGACTTGAATTTTAGAGATAGTATTATTGAACAATATGAAACAGAGTTGCAACCCTGTTTCCATACTTATCGGGTGAAGTTGGCGAGGGGAGAACCAAGTTTAAAAGCAGCTATTAATCAATTGGTAGAGCAAGAAGAATATCTCCGTCAACATCAACCTGCGGTGATTACTGTGACGGGTACAGAACAACTTTATTTTTTAAAGTTAGGAGAGGAGAAGTCAGAGCAGGATAAATTTTTTGGTTATTTGCAGTGGACAAGGGAAGCGTTACGGGAGTTTCCCTATGCAATTATTCTCTGGGTGACTAATCAAATTTTGGTGGATTTGACTCAGAAATCTCCGGACTTTTGGGGATGGCGTGAGGGGGTATTTCGGTTTGTATCCCATAAGAAAATTACCGTTTCTAATCAGGATATTGAACCAATACGCTTTGCTTTGGAAAAAGAGGGTTTAGTTAGTAAGGATGAAGATAATGAGTATTTTTTGCCTATTCAAGATTTGCAAGAATTAATTAGGCAGACGGAACAGCAACGGGGAGTCAAAGATGCTAATTTAGCTACTTTATATTCCAGGATGGCAGATATCTATAAAAAAAGATTGGATAGGGGAGAGGCTCAGGATTACAAGCAGGAACAAGAGTTAGGGATTGAATATTATCAAAAAGCAGTTGCACTACAAACAGAACTGGGTTTGGAAGTAGATTTAGCAGCCAGCCTCAACAATCTAGCATTTCTCTACCGTTCCCAAGGAAGGTACAGTGAAGCGGAGTCTCTTTACCAACAAGCTTTGCAAATGAAAAAACGGCTGTTGGGTGAATCACATCCTTCAGTTGCAACCAGTATCAACAATCTGGCATTTCTTTACCGTTCCCAAGGAAGGTACAGTGAAGCCGAACCTCTTTACCAACAAGCTTTGCAAATGAGAAAACGGCTGTTGGGTGAATCACATCCTTCAGTTGCAACCAGTCTCAACAATCTGGCATATCTCTACCGTTCCCAAGGAAGGTACAGTGAAGCCGAACCTCTTTACCAACAAGCTTTAGAAATGAGAAAACGGCTGTTGGGTGAATCACATCCTGATGTTGCAGCCAGCCTCAACAATCTAGCATTACTCTACGATTCCCAAGGAAGGTACAGTGAAGCAAAGCCTCTTTTACAACAAGCTTTGGAGATTTGCGAACGGGTTTTGGGTACTAATCATCCTACTACTGTAACTGTGCGAGAAAATCTTGCTGCAATGCGTACACAAATGTCAGATGATTAGGGTAGTATTTCAGTTCTCAGTTTTGTCATTGATAAATTAGTGGTGCGTTTCATTTTGAGGGGTTATTGAACCGCAGAGGCGCAGAGAGCGCAGAGAAAGAGGTTCCCATCTACTTAAAACATTTCATATCAAGTCCGGAAGTAAGCCCATAATAAAATAACCTTATAACCTTTGCGTCTTTGCGTCTTTGCGTGAGTTTTATTAAGAGTATTTAAGCGGATAGGATATAAGAGATAACTATTTACGAGAAATTAGGCATTGTGAGGGGAATTTTGAATTTGTCTCACGCAGAGGCGCTCCAGGCGCAGAGAGTAATACCAATTTTGAATTTTGAATTTTGAATTTTGAATTACGCGCAGCGTTACTGTGGGAAGATGATTGATGGGTTCGCCCAGACAAAAAATTGATGCTGCATTTGAGCTATCCCATGTTCAAGTTATTAAAATCCTGTTTACACAACAGTGTAATTTCACTACTGCTGGTAATACTATTTTTAGCTACAGGTACGGTTGGGTGGACTCCCCCAAGTTATGCTGGACTTCCTGCTGGTAATGCTATCACTGATGGTAAGGCGTTGTTACGTTATGCCCTACCCATTGATAACCAGCCTATACGAGATTTACAAGGCGATTTAGAAGATATATCTAACCAAATGCGAGCTAATCGCCGTTGGAGTGCTGTGTCTAAGGATGTGAGCAAAGCATTACGAGTACTAGATAAGCCAGCGAAGATTTTAGAAGGTGTACCCACCGAACGCCAAGCTCAAGCAGAGACTTTGATTGCTAAGTTGAAAGATGGAGTGAGTGGGTTACAAGATGTTGTCTCTACTAGGGATAAAGGGAAAGTTTTACAGCAACGCTCCCAACTACTCAATGTTGTGGGTGAGTTGGAAGAGTTAATGGTGGATAAATTCCCCTTTGAAGTTCCAGCAAAGTATAGCTATTTACCCCAACTGAAGGGACGCGCTACCATTGAGTTAAAAACCAATAAGGGTAATATGACCATGGTGGTAGATGGTTATAGTGCTCCCATTACTGCTGGTAATTTTGTGGATTTGGTACAACGGGGTTTCTATGATGGTTTGGATTTTACCCGGGCGGAAGAATCCTATGTGGTACAAACGGGAGATCCTCCAGGGAAGGAATTTGGATTTGTAGATCCTAAAACTAAAAAATACCGTTCTATTCCCTTAGAAATTTGGGTGGAAGGGGATAAGGAACCGCTCTATGGTATTACTTTTGAACAAGCTGGTCTTTATACTGAGTCGCCAAAGTTACCTTTCTCTGCTTACGGTGCGATGGGTATGGCTCGTGCGGAAGTGGATATTAATAATGCTTCTTCACAATTTTTCTTCCTGCTGTTTGACTCGGAGTTAACTCCCGCCGGACGGAATATTTTGGATGGGCGTTACTCTGTGTTTGGCTATGTAACTGAAGGGAAGGATGTCTTGAGCAAAATCAAGGCTGGTGACAAAATTGTGTCAGCGAAGGTGGTTCAAGGTGCGGAAAATCTTGTACAGCCCAAAGCTGGGTAGATAGCCCAACAAACCACCTGGAAATTTAGGTGATTTATGAAAATAACTTGAAAGAGGGTGTGGGCTGTAGGGGCACGGCATCAACTGATTTTTTGACCATGCCATAATCTGAATGTCGCCGTGCCCAGAAACCATTGGTTTGCCCAACCGCATCAACTGATTTTTTGACCATGCCATAATCTGAATGTCGCCGTGCCCAGAAACCATTGGTTTACCCAACCGCATCAACTGATTTTTTGACCATGCCATAATCTGAATGTCGCCGTGCCCAGAAACCATTGGTTTGCCCAACCGCATTGCACCTTCGAGTGGAAGGGTAAAGTGAGCATTCCTAGCCCTGTCAAGGTGGGTATAAGCATTCTAAAAGTGAATGGAACCCTCGTAAAAACCTTGTTAAATCTATCTTTCCAGGTTCTCATTACAAGGTTATACCAAGTAGATGAATTTTAGGAGGCGGGAGCCTCCCCTAATGGGTTTCCAGGCAGAGCCTAGAAACGAGCGTCAATCCGGTTATGTTATCGGTGAGGGCACGGCGTGTTTTATATTATTGGCAATCCAGTTGTTGCTCAGGGCACGGCGTGTTTTATATTGTTGGCAATCCAGTTGTTGCTCAGGGCACGGTGTGTTTTATATTGTTGGCAATCCAGTTGTTGCTCAGGGCACGGTGTGTTTTATATTGTTGGCAATCCAGTTGTTGCTCAGGGCACGGCGTGTTTTATATTGTTGGCAATCCAGTTATGTTGTGGATGCCGTGCCCCTACAAGGGATTGGGATCAGACAATATTGTGCTTTTAGCTACTAATAAAAATTATGAAAGTAGCGGATATTGGCGAACATCAATTGTTAAAAATAATTCAAAAATACTGCCCTTCAGATATTATCGGAGATGATGCAGCAGTTTTAACCACTACGCCCGATCGCTCGCTAGTTGTCACAACTGATGTATTAATTGATAATGTTCATTTCAGTAATATCACTACTAAGCCTGTTGATGTAGGATGGCGGGCGGCGGCTGCTAATTTATCAGATTTGGCGGCTATGGGTGCTTCCCCTTTGGCCATTACCGTCGGCTTGGGACTACCGGGCAATGTGGATGTAAGCTGGGTAGAAAATTTATACCAGGGAATGACCGCTTGTTTACAACAGTATGATACCCCCATTGTCGGTGGTGATGTGGTGCGATCGCCTGTAATTTCCATCTCTATTACGGCCTTTGGTCAAGTATACCCCCAAAAGGTGATTCGCCGCGATCGCGCCAAGGTAGGAGATGCGATCGTTGTTACAGGAGTTCATGGAGCCTCCCGTGGGGGCTTAGAACTGCTCCTCAATCCAGAAATGGGTAATCACCTTACCCATGCCGAGAAACAGGCTTTAATCGGCTCTCACCAGCGTCCTCAGCCCAGATTAGATGTCCTACCCCATCTCTGGGAAGTTTTAGATGCTGAATCCCAATTCTCTGTGGCGGGGATGGATAGCAGTGACGGTTTAGCAGATGCAGTCCAACAAATTTGTAGTCAAAGTGGTGTGGGTGCAGTTATACAAAGGCAAAATATCCCCTTACCACCAGCTTTTCACCATTGGTTAAGTGAAGAGAAAATCTGGGAATATGTTCTTTACGGTGGTGAAGATTTTGAACTGGTGTTGTGCTTACCACCCAAACTAGCCGGTAAGCTAATCCAAAAATTAAATGGAGATGCTGCGATTATAGGTATAATCACAGATGGAACAGCAGTAATATTGCGCCATACCCAAAGGGATAAGCCGGAGGCTTTACACTCAACCAATCAATCCCATCAAAAATACCTCGATCAAGTATTAACTCTCGATCGAGGATTTCAACATTTCAGTAGTTAGGGACTTCCAATTTAAGAATGCAGGAGGGAGGAGACAAGGGGAGTGTGGGGAGTGAGTATGAGCCAAAACACATCACCTCATCACCCCTTCACTCCTAATTCCGAACTCCGAACTCCGAACTCCGAACTCCGAACTCCGAACTCCTAACCCCTAACTCCTAACTAATTACCATTTTTCAGCTACTAATTCTGCCAAGTCAACAACTCGCTGGCTATAACCCCACTCATTGTCATACCAAGCCATAACTTTCACCATGTCACCACCCATTACCAGGGTCAAGCTAGCATCAACAATGGAAGAAGCATTTGTACCTTGGTGATCTGATGAAACTAAAGGTAAATCGCAATAGTCAAGAATACCTTTGAGTTCACCTTCAGATGCATCTTTTAATGCTTGGTTAACCTCTTCAACAATAGTAGACTTTTCAGTCTGTACCACGAAATCTACCATAGAAACATTGGGAGTGGGTACGCGCAAGGCTACACCATTCAGTTTGCCCTTCAAATCTGGTAGAACCAATGCTACTGCCTTCGCTGCACCAGTGGAAGTAGGTACGATGTTAATCGCTGCTGCACGAGCGCGACGAGGATCTCTGTGAGAAGCATCTAACAAACGCTGGTCCCCAGTGTAGCTGTGGGTGGTAGTCATAGTACCTTTGATAATGCCGAATTTTTCGTGCAATACCTTGGCAACAGGAGCTAAACAGTTAGTTGTACAGCTAGCATTACTTACAACCTGGTATTTGTTGGGATCGTAATCCTGATGATTTACACCTATTACAAAAGTACCAACATTACCACCTTTACCAGGAGCAGTGATTAGTACCTTTTTCGCACCAGCTTTAACGTGCTTAAGTGCCCCCTCTTCAGTCGTAAAAACCCCTGTAGATTCGATAATCAGGTCAATATCCCACTCTTTCCAGGGCAAGTTTTCTGGATTGCGATCGGATACACACTTAATAGTTTTACCGTTAACAATGATTGAGTTTTCGTCGGCTTTAATGTCAGCATCCTTTAACGTCCCTAGCATGGAGTCATACTTGAGCAGGAGAGCGTTTGTTTTCGGATCTGATGTGTCATTAATAGCAACAAGTTCTAAATTGCTATTCTCTCTGCCTAGCCAGCAGCGCATAAAGTTACGTCCAATGCGCCCGAAACCGTTGATTGCAACTCTAACCACAGTGTCTTGCCCTCTGCTTATTATGCCTAAATTAAATATTATTGATGACCCCAATCATATCGCAAATGGGGGTATTTATAACTATCAAGTGTTAAATATTAAAAAAAAACAAAGATTTTCATGGGGAAATGCCTTTGTAAAGCTTGTGGTTATTATAGCGGTAGCTTTTGGCTGATGTAGCACTAGGGAATAGGGAATAGGGAATAGGGAATAGGGAACAGCAGGCTGTCAAAGAGTTTGCTGGATTTACAAATGTCCGCGCCCCGTCAGGCGTAGTGCTATAACCCCATCATCTCTACCCAAAGGGGCTGCCTCTTAACTGTATGCCTTCTGCTATGTATGTAGGGCTTGCTGTTCGCGTAGCGTAGCGTTAGCTATAAAAGTCATGATTGTGGGGGTAGGGAATAGGCAATAGGCAATAGTTCGGTGCCTATGGGTTTCTATTCTTTTTCTCATCAAAAATTACAGATGCAAGAATTTTAAACCTAAAATCCTAATTCCCTTGCACTTCTGACCCAAAAAATAGCCTCAAAGCATTGAGAAATCAATGTTTTATAGTTATTCAGCAGATCCTATGTAAATACCCGTACTTTTCCAAAATCTGCTCCCAATCCTATCTGTGATTGCAACCAAAGCAGTGAATTAGACTTGACGAAAGTACGACTAAGGAGGTATGCAATAATTGCAATTACATGATAAAGGAACGTGAAAGCAGTTATATTTTGACCAAACAGTAATCGGTATCAACTCCCTTAGGGAGAGGGAACAGGCAACAGGTAACAGTGAAGGTTTTCGCCTAGATCAAATGCCCAAATTTTATTTTTGGAGGTGGAAAAATTTTTCCTTACTGTTGCCCCTCGATTCATCGATGGGGCAGACCGAAGTTTGCTAAGGTTTCCTCCGGAAAGCTATGGTCAGCGGGTGCTTTGCACTTAGCTATGCCATAGGCTTGATGTACATTTTTGCCAGTTTATCCGTTTGGTTCGGTATAGAAGGGCTAAGGCTGGAAAAAGGACCAAACCTAAATTGCGATCGCCCTTTAGGATGACAATGGCAAGTTTTTGTCTGGTTTGGGAACCCATCCCAAGATTACAGACACTCCATTTATCATCAGGTGAATTGGGTTAAGTTGGCTACATCACTCAATTCCAGGGAATTTGGCAACAGACACCAGGCATCTTCATCGCCGTTTGTATATTGAATAATCACTGTAGCCAGCTTATAGTGACTGAATTAAAAATATGTAATTGAAAATACTCATAATTTATGTCCCGAACTTGCAGAAATCTTCAGAATAAACATAATAATGGTTCAGGAAGAGAAAAAACTGACTCTGGCGGTAAAATCATTCTGAACAAGCAAGTACATAACAGGGAAATCAATTCATTATCAAATCTGAAAATTGTAGGGGGACAGTATCAATAAAAAACAAAAGCCTGTTATGATACGCGTGTCATTTGTGATGATGGTGTGGTGTGGTGTTTGAGGAATAATCAATGAGCAACTCTGTAGACTTTAGCGGTAGACCATTTCATTTTATTGGTGTTGGTGGTATTGGTATGTCAGCACTGGCTTATGTGTTGGCACACCGTCAATTGCCAGTCTCTGGTTCGGATCTTCGTCCTAACCACATTACAAAACGTTTAGAATCAATTGGGGTTAATATTTTTGAGCGGCAAGAAGCCAATAATCTCCAATGCTTTCAACCCCAGATAGACGCAAATGGAGTATTTTTAAAAAAGCAAGAAGAAATACCTAATGTAGAACAGACAATTATGCCACAAGTTGTCTGTTCTACAGCTATTAACAGTAATAATTTGGAATACAAAGCAGCGATGGAATTAGGGTGTCCTATTTTTCATCGCTCTGACGTATTGGCAGCACTAATTTCTGATTATGACAGCATTGCCGTAGCTGGAACCCACGGCAAAACCACCACTAGTAGCCTGGTGGGATATATGTTATTGCAAGCAGGTCTCGATCCTACCATTATTGTTGGTGGTGAAGTAAATGCTTGGCAAGGTAATGCCAGAATCGGGAAAAGTCAGTATTTAGTAGCGGAAGCAGATGAATCAGATGGTTCTCTGGTAAAACATAGTCCTAAAATCGGTATAATTACAAATATTGAGCTGGATCATCCCGATCACTATGAGAATCTGGAAGAAGTGGTTGATATTTTCCAGACATTTGCTCGGCAATGCGAAATTGTAGTCGGTTGCATTGATTGTGCCACAGTCCGCGATCGCTTAAAACCAACGATTAGTTACAGTCTGCATGAAAATATGGATGCTGATTATAGTGTGACTAATATTGATTACCATAGTGAGGGAACCACAGCGTTAGTCTGGGAGAAAGGAAAAGCCCTAGGCGTATTGAAATTACGCTTACTCGGTCATCATAATCTCAGTAATGCCTTGGCAGCAGTGGCCATTGGTCGTATCCTGGGTTTGGAATTCGGGGAAATAGCCAAGGGATTAGCTACCTTTGCAGGTGCAAGACGACGCTTTGAGTTGCGGGGTGAAGTGAATGGCATTACTTTCATCGATGACTATGCCCATCATCCCAGTGAAATTCGGGCAACTCTTGCCGCAGCAAGACTGCAAGCCCAACCAGAGCAAAGGGTAGTTGCAGTATTCCAGCCCCATCGCTACAGTCGCACCCTTACCTTTTTAGCCGAATTTGCCCAGTCCTTTGCCCATGCAGATGCAGTCATCCTCACTGATATTTACAGCGCAGGGGAAACTGATTTGGGACTGATTCGTGGCGAACAATTGGCAGCAGAAATTAGTCAGCAACATCAACAGGTAAGCTATCAACCTAATTTAGCTAGCGTATGCGATTGCTTACTACAGACACTGCGTCCTGGAGACTTGGTACTATTCCTGGGAGCCGGGAACTTAAATCAAGTGATTCCGGAAGTAATCGTCGCACTTCGTCAACCGGCTACAGCTACATCCTAAGTCAATATTCTTGTGTTAACTTGGGTTTTCCTCATAGGGTAAAACCTCTGATTTTGTATCCAAGTTTGTTCCCCTAATTTACGTACTATCCGTCTAGCAAGTCCCCCATAGCTTTGCGGTATAACCGTAGGAATACGGTAAACAATGTTAAAATTAAACTGATTCTAAAGATGACAATCTCCCAGGCAACTGCAAGTGTCTGCTCAATTTCTGGTATAAAATCTAATCGACAGACAACGGCTAGTTCAAACACAAAAAAAGAAATTTATTTACCAGGTACAGACTGCGCGATAAAAACTCAGGTATATCTATCAGGATACACGTCCTACCGGGTCGGTGGTCCTGCGGAATGGTATGTTGCTCCCCGGAACTTAAAATCCCTGAGGGCAAGTATTGAATATGCAAAAACATATAAATTACCAATTACAGTCCTAGGGGCTGGATCTAACCTATTAGTGAGCGATCGCGGCATCCCAGGTTTAGTGGTGGTGACTCGTCATTTACGTCACAGACAGTTCAACCCAGAAACAGGTCAATTAACCGTAGCTGCCGGGGAATCAATTCCTGGTTTAGCATGGGAAGCAGCAGGACTAGGCTGGGTAGGATTAGAATGGGCTGTAGGCATTCCAGGAACCGTTGGTGGTGCTGTGGTCATGAATGCAGGGGCACATAGTAGTTGTATTGCAGATATTTTAGTTAGTGCCCAAGTTTTATCCCCGGATGGAACCTTAGAAACCCTAACTCCATCCGAACTAGGCTATAAATATAGAACTTCCAACTTACAAGGAGGCGCGAGCATAGTTACCCAAGCAACCTTTCAACTGCAGCCAGGAATGGCTCCAGAACAATTATTGGCAATTACCAAGGAACACAAGAGCCATCGTCTGAGTACCCAACCATACGATAAGCCCAGTTGTGGTAGCGTATTCCGCAACCCCAAGCCCCATGGTGCAGGCTGGTTAATTGAACAAACAGGTCTGAAGGGTTTCCAAATTGGCAATGCCCAGGTAGCACAGCGTCACGCTAATTTTATTGTTAACTGTGGTGGAGCTAGTGCTGGTGACATTTTTAGTCTAATTAGACATATTCAGCACCAAGTTCAAGAACAGTGGTCAATCTGGTTAGAACCAGAGGTGAAGATGATTGGAGAGTTTCCAGCAATGGGTTAAAACTCGCCATCCAAGCTGTTAGCAGTCATACAATTTTGGATTTTAAATCTTTCAATCCACCATCCAAAATCTAAAATCTAAAATCAGATGACAGCTATTAGCTTTGTAAAAACAGACAAATGACCGACCCCATCTATAATTGAATTTGATTTGTGATTGAAAGTACACGCGGATAAAAAATTATGACAGGAAAAGGACAGGGATTTGGCTTCGGCTTAGGCAAAATGAGAGAATTGACTGAAGCCTTTAAAAAGGCACAGCAAGTTCAAGAAGGCGCCAAGCAACTCCAAGAAGAATTGGAGCAAATGGAAATTGAAGGTGAAGCTGGTGGTGGTCTAATTAAGGTGATTGTCAGTGGAAACCAAGAACCTAAACGGGTAGAGATTTCCCCTGATGCTCTCAGTGAAGGAGCAGAAGTACTTTCTGATTTAGTCGCAGCAGCGATGAAAGACGCTTACAATAAATCCACCGCTACCATGCGGGAACGGATGGAAGACTTAACTAGCGGTTTGGAGTTGCCTGGATTGTAGTAATTAGTTATTTGTCATTGGTAATTAGTAACTATTAATACCAATGACAAATAATAGAGATTGTTTATGTCTTACAAGCTGTTATTTGTCTGCCTGGGAAACATCTGCCGATCGCCATCGGCAGAAAATATCATGAATTATCTGATTGAGCAGTCAGAGTTAACTGAACGCATTATCTGTGATTCTGCTGGTACATCTAGTTATCACATTGGCAGTCCCCCCGACCGAAGGATGAGTGCAGCAGCAATGCAAAAGCTGGGTTTTAAACTCAGGGGTCAAGCCCGCCAGTTCCAAAGGTCGGATTTTGAAGAATTTGATTTAATCCTGGCAATGGATCGGGAAAATTATCATAATATTCTCTATCTCGATCCTACGGGAAAATACGAAGAAAAAGTCCAACTAATGTGTGATTTTTGCTCTCAGTATACTCTAAAGGAAGTTCCCGATCCTTATTACGGTGGTTCTGAGGGATTTAACCAAGTAATTGATTTACTTATGGATGCCTGTGGAGGGCTATTGGAACATATTACTAGCCAGGAGTTGGACTTGCGATCGTAATTATTGATGATAGCTCCACACACCAAAAATACAGAGATTACTTTTAGGGTGGGTATTTGTCCATCCTTTATTATTTTTTCTTCCCAGAGTGACATAAGAGAGTTACTTATAAGGGCGGCTAGCTGAAAACCCCGAAATGAAAACTACAAATCCAAGAAGATTTGTAGTTTGAGGGTCGTTTACGTCGGGGATGAAAGCTGCTATCAAGCCTTTAGGCTTGAGTGATTTTGTCATTAAATATGTTATAATTGACTAATCAGTACAAGATTTAAAAACCTACCCCCGGACTGGGGGAAAGTTTACGCCCGAAAGAACCACCGAGGAGA
>JASJDS010000211.1 GCA_030065055.1 Calothrix sp. MO_192.B10 | reverse complement strand
TTCACCACATTAATTTTGCGGGGTGGACATCCAACCGCCAGGGACTCTAAGTCCCTGGCTAATAGCAAAAGTCCTATAAATAGGACTGATGCAATACCCCTCATAACTAATGTGGTGGAACACTAGTACTCGACCACATTAATTTTGCGGGGTGGACATCCAACCGCCAGGGACTCTAAGTCCCTGGCTAATAACAAAAGTCCTATAAATAGGACTGATGCAATACCCCGCAGAATTAATGTGGTGGAACACTAGTGCTTTGTCCCATTAATTTTGACGAGTCGCGGGTGCGAGCGATCCCCGACTTCTATCCTAGGAATTGCTACAATGTGCGGATATTGATTCAGAAGTCGGGGATCTGTTCCCTAGCCATCAAAACTAATGAAATGCAATACTAGTTTTTTAGCCGGAAATTGATGGTACCCCCGCACAAACTCACTACCCATCCTCCTGAAATCATACTTAGCCATTCAACTTTTTAGCTACTAATTGGTTCGTTAGTTTAGGATCGGCACGTCCACCAGTTTCCTTAAGAACCTTACCCACAAAGAATCCCAGAAGTTTAGTTTTCCCTGCACGATACTTTTCTAGCTCTGTAGGATTGTCAGCAATTACTTTGTCGATAATTGGCTCTAGGACACTAGGATCGGAAATTTGCTCTGCACCTTTAAAAGCCTCCTCCGCAGATTTACCAGCTAATAATTCTGTCAGCTTATCCTTGGCTTTTTTATTGCTGATGGTTCCCTTGTCAATCAAAGAGATGGTTTTGGCAAGATTTTCTGGTGTCAAAGCCAACTCAGAGATAGTGAGTTTTTGTTTATTCAAGTATGCAGCAATATCTTGGGTAATCCAGTTAGCGGCTTGTTTGGGATTAGCACCAGCTGCGATTGTAGCTTCAAAATATTCAGCGGTGGGGCTTTCTTCTGTTAACACCCGCGTATCATATGCAGAAAGTCCCAATTCAGTTTCATAACGATGGCGTTTGTGTGCTGGTAATTCTGGTAGTACTCCTTGCCATTCATTTAGCTGTTCTAAAGATACTTCAATGGGGGCTAAATCGGGTTCGGGAAAGTAGCGGTAATCGCTGGAGCCTTCCTTACTACGCATACTAATGGTGCGTTGGGAACCTTCTTCCCACAAACGAGTTTCTTGGACAATCTTTTCACCAGCTTCTATGGCTGCAATTTGGCGTTCGATTTCATAATCGATCGCTTTTTGGATGGCACTAAAGGAGTTCATATTTTTGATTTCTACCTTAATGCCAAATTCCTTTTGTCCCACAGGACGCACGGAAATGTTCACATCACAACGCAAAGACCCTTCTTGCATATTACCATCGCTGACACCAAGGTAACGCACAATGCGGCGTAATTCTTGGGCGTATTCAGCGGCTTCTTGTCCGGAACGTAAATCTGGTTCGGAGACAATTTCGACTAGGGGTATACCCGCACGATTATAGTCAACTAGGGAGTAAGCAGAACCAGCAAGACGGTCGCTTCCCGCATGAACTAGTTTACCAGCATCTTCTTCCATATGTAAGCGGGTGATGCCAATCTTCTTGCGAGTAGCATTACCATCTTGATCTACTAATTCGATTTCTAACCAGCCATGTTGAGCAATGGGTAAATCGTATTGAGAAATTTGATAATTTTTGGGTAAGTCTGGATAAAAATATTGTTTGCGGTCAAATTTGCTATAGCTAGCGATTTGACAATTGAGAGCTAAACCCGTTTTTACTGCATATTCCAAGACTTTTTCATTCAGTACGGGCAACACTCCAGGTAAACCCATACACACCGGGTCAATATTTGTATTGGGTTCAGAACCAAAGGCGGTAGAACTATCGGAAAATATTTTAGTATTAGTACTGAGTTGACAATGGGTTTCTAAGCCAATAATCGCCTCATACTCAGTTTTAACTGGAGCAGCAGAAGTCATAAAATCAAAAATGGGACATCTTTATTCAGGGTACTATTGTAGCTGGGTTATCTGCCGTTAATTAACTCCACCGACTCAAACCCCCTGATTTTATCTAAGCTGGGTGTTTCGTCCATTCCGCCAATCAGATGACATGGTGCTTGATATTGCCCATGCCAGTCGGTTAAGGTAACGGCATCGAGGTAATGGCGGGGGGTTGAAAGTAGCATTTTCCAGGCATCTACGGCACCAACTACATACCCCATGCGATCGCTGTATTGCTGACGTAATAAATCTCTCACCATGGGATAATAGTCAGAGTTTAATCCTGGAAAAATATGATGTTCCGCATGGTGGGAAAAATGAACGTGGAGTACATCTATGAACTTCGGCATTTGCAGGGAAATGCTATTGACTAGGGGATCGTTAATCTCTGTGATGGGAGATACCAAATGGTTGGTGTAAATGTAGGCAATCATCCCTGCATAGCCTAAGACAATGGGCAAAACATAGGCAAAAGCTATCTGTAAGAGATTAAACGATAAGCACGCCAGGATGCCCAGATGTAATACTATCATCACTGCCAATTCTCGAGCGATCGCCCACTTTTGTTTTTGACTTACGGTAAAGGTGGCGGGAGCCAGGGCAGAAGAGCTTCCATTCCAGATTAGCACGGATAGGATATTTCTCCACGTATAAATCCCCCAGCCGGTCATCACACCAATCACCACCCAGGGCAACGCCAATTCCGAGGAGGGGAACAGCAATGCCTGAACCCGTTTGCCGATAGTATTAGGTTGCTGGAAATAATAGTTCCGGTCGGGATCATCTGGAGAATTCGTGTTGTTGTGGTGAATGCGATTATGGACGATCTGCCACAGGGTAGGGGGCATCCACAGGATAGCTTGGGTGATCACAGCGAGCCGGTAGGCAAGTTTATAGTTGCGCGTCACACTACCATGCATTAAATCATGGCTGCCAAACGCCAACACCGTCACACTATTTCCCATAATCAGGGCAAAGGGAAGATAAAGCCAGAGCCATTGAGTGGGCCAGTGATGTAGTTGGGAACCCATTACCCAACCTAATCCTAAAATCAGCAGGTTAATAACTAACAAGGTGAGCTTACTGGAATCCGGTTCAAAGGCTGCTTTGGGCAATTGCGATCGCAGGCTCTTGGCATAAACACTCTGGGGAATCAGGTTGCCCATGACATCACCTTTTCTGCCGCAGAGGGCATAGGTTCGGCTGCATGACAGTTAACGTCTACCTGGAGCTTAACAGGAGCATCTTGGCGTTGTAAGACAAACCGAGTCAGAACCAGATCGCGATCGTCAAATAAGCGCCAAGCATCTGCCAAATAACACAGATAGCGATTGTAGTTATGGACTCCAACCAACTTAATTGCCTCATCTTGATGCTCAACCAGACGATCATACCACGCCCGCAAGGTAGGTCGATAGTTGTGAATAGATTGGTGGGCAATATGCAATCCAGCCTGGTCAAATACCTTGAGGTGATGTTGCAAAGAGGTCAATTCTGCCCCCGGAAACATCTTCACACCCAGGGCAAATAGACGGGTAGGGGGAGCCTCACTCAGTTGACAGAAAAAATGGTGGACGATTCTTCCAGTGGGCTTGATAGTTTGGGCAAGTCGCCGAGCTACTGGAAGCAAGTGACGAACGGGAATATGCTCAATACAACCAACTGAATAAATCTTATCGAAGGACTCTGGTTCAAACTCTGTCGTCACCACATCTTTAAATTCGGCACGAAAGCCATAGGTATCCTGAATAAACCGGATTTGCTCCTGGGCAAGGGTGTAACCCACCAGATTATCAGCATCTCCAGTGGTTTCATAAACCTTCTTCATCATGCTGCCCCAACCACACCCTAGATCGAGAATACGCTCTCCCGGTTGTGGATCTACCAAGTTCAAAATATAATTTGCTTTCCTTTCCTGAGCGGTTTCTATGGTATCGGTATCGCAGACAAAGTCGGCGCAGGTATAGAACATATAACGCCGATCGAGAAAAAGTTGATAAAACTCATTGGAAATGTCATAATGCTCCGATACTCCCGCAATGCGATCGCGGCTATTGGCATAGATATTCAGCAGCAACTTCCGTATCACAGGAGGGGGATAATGGTCGGAAAGCCAGTGAAACAGGGGATTTTCCGGTTGAGTTAGACCCTCCCAAACAACGGAGGCATCCAGAGGAGTATTGTTGCGGGTTAAGTACAAATGTCTAGCGTAAGCCGGACCTCCCAGGAGTACATCCGGCAGCCAGAGTAATCTACGCATTAATTCTGAAACAAGTGTCATTTTGATTTCTTGCAGCTCTAATGATTTATAGTGCTACGCACTAGGGAACTCTTAACAGGGAACTCTTAACAGGGAATAGGGAATAGCAGCCTGTCAAAGGGTTTGCTGGATTTAGAAATGTCCTAACGGTTCGACTTCGCTCACCGTTAGCCCTGAGCGAAGTCGAAGGGCTAACCTAAATGCGTAGTGCTATAACATCTAGATTAATGCCGCTTTCTCTGACCAGATTTTAAATTTTGTCGATTTTTGTAACTTTAAATATATGTAAGCAATAATTCATCCTCTGTGCTGTTGACAAAAAGCTAGGGAATGGAATTTTTTATTTTAGATGGTGAACTAGTACTCGACCACATTAATTTTGCGGGGTGGACATCCAACCGCCAGGGACTCTAAGTCCCTGGCTAATAGCAAAAGTCCTATAAATAGGACTGATGCAATACCCCGCAGAATTAATGTGGTGAACTACTAGGCTAAAAATCTAAATTCATCCCGCATTTATGCAACGCCGTTTTAGGAATTACGCAATTTTGTTCAATTTCCTGCCTGATCCAAAAATTTAGAAGTGATTCATAAATCCTCAAAACTAGGCACAGCAAGGTATTGGTCACTGATAACTGTTAACTGATAACTGATATAACCGTCATTTGTACCAGAAAATGTCAAAATTGAATGTGTTTTGCGAACTGATAAGTCGGCGCAAGCTATTGCAGCTTTGCAAATGCATGAATTAGAGACTACTATATTTGTAATTTATGGGCAGGAAACAACGAGTTCTTTCTGGAGTTCAACCAACTGGTAATCTACATTTAGGCAACTACTTGGGTGCAATTCGCAACTGGGTAGAAGGTCAAAGTGAGTCCGAAAACTATCTGTTTATCGCCGATTTACACGCTATTACCGTACCCCACGATCCGGCAACCTTAGCAACAAATACTTACAGCCTAGCTGCATTATACTTGGCCTGTGGTTTGGATCTCAACTACTCCACCATTTTCGTCCAATCCCATGTCTCTGCCCATTGTGAGCTAACTTGGCTACTCAACTGTATCACCCCCCTAAATTGGTTGGAAGATATGATCCAGTTTAAGGAAAAGGCTGTGAAGCAAGGTGAAAATGTCGGCGTGGGTTTGCTGGACTATCCCGTACTCATGGCATCTGATATTTTACTGTACCAAGCGGATAAAGTACCCGTAGGTGAAGACCAAAAACAACATTTGGAATTAACGCGGGATATTGTCAACCGGTTTAACCACCAATTTGCCAAAAAAGACAAACCTGTGCTGAAATTGCCAGATCCTTTGATTCGTAAGGAAGGAGCGCGGATCATGAGTTTAACCGATGGCACAAAGAAAATGTCCAAATCCGATCCTTCGGAACTGAGTCGGATTAATTTGTTAGATTCTGCCGATGAAATTACTAAAAAAATTAAGCGGTGCAAAACTGACCCCATTCGCGGTTTAACCTTTGATAATCCAGAACGCCCAGAATGTAACAACCTCCTCAGCTTATATATGCTCCTTTCCGGCAAAACCAAGGCAGAAGTAGCGGCTGAGTGTCAAGATATGGGTTGGGGTCAATTTAAGCCTTTGTTAACAGAAACCACAATTACAGCTCTCAAACCCATTCAAGATAAATATCAGCAAATAATGGCAGACAAAGGTTATTTGTCATCTGTATTGCGCGATGGTAGGGAAAAAGCAGAGAATATAGCTAAGCAAACTCTGACACAAGTGAAAGCCGCTATGGGTTATTCTATGCCCTTTTGAGGTTTCGCTATTCAGTGTCATGTGTTATATCTTTAACAAAGAATAACATTTTTCTATTCTATGTACAATCAGCAGAATAACAAATCTTTGAATGCTTTCCGTAAAGCTGCTGAGGCGGGTGAATTTTTAATTACCGCCGAAGTAGCACCTCCCAAGGGAGGAGATCCCAGCCATATGCTCTCAATGGCGGCGACCCTTAAGGGGAGGGTTCATGCCGTCAATATTACCGATGGTAGCCGTGCTGTGTTGCGGATGTCTCCATTGCCAGCGTCAATCATTCTGTTGCAACATGGTATTGAACCAATATGTCAGATGGCTTGCCGCGATCGCAACCGGATTGGTTTACAAGCTGACTTGATGGGCGCTTATGCTTTAGGTATTCACAATGTCTTAGCTTTGACAGGCGATCCTGTGAAAGCAGGTGATAACCCTGATGCGAAAGGGGTGTTTGATTTAGAAGCAGTGCGACTTTTACAAGCAATTGACAAACTTAATCATGGCTTTGATTACAACGATAAGCCCTTGGGTGATGGTAGCCTAGATTTATTCCCTGGTGCAGCAGTAGACCCCCAATGTCCCAGTTGGTCCGGTTTACAACGAAGATTTGAGCGTAAGTTACAAGCAGGAGCGCAGTTTTTTCAAAGTCAGTTAATTACAGATTTTGAAAGATTGGATAAGTTTATGGATCAAATTGCTGCTGGTTGTGATAAACCCATATTGGCAGGAATTTTCCTGTTGAAGTCAGCAAAAAATGCTCGCTTTATTAACCGTGCGGTTCCTGGGGTAAATATTCCCGAACACATCATTGAGCGCCTGGAGGGGGCAAAAGACCCCTTGGAGGAAGGGATAAAAATTGCTGCTGAACAAGTGCAAATAGCGCGACAATTGTGTCAGGGCGTACATATGATGGCGGTGAAGCGTGAAGATTTGATTGCACCAATTTTGAATCTAGCTGGTGTGAAGCCAATAGGTGAATTGGTAACAGTGTAATTTCTGGGTAACGTCTGTATATATTTTTTTCAAAGCAGTCAGAATTAACTGGCTGCTTTGATGTTTATTATCCCTAGATTTTTTGATTCAAGCAAGTCCCTCACGGGAAAACCCCACAACCAAGGATCTGAAAATGCTTTCTGACTAAATCCTCAAGGGCGCACGCAATGCGCCCCTACTCCGCGCTGATTAACTATTTTCAAGCAAGTCCCTCACGGAAAAATCCCACAACCAAGCATGAAAATATCTCGAGTGCGGCTCCCACACCTAAGCTGTCAGGGGGAATGAGCGAATTTAGAATTTATACTAAGTTGCATTCAAAGATAGTACCCAGTCATTGCGACGTAAGGAAGCAATCCCATTGACTCGAACTACTAAGTAACTGGGTCAAATTAAATATAAAACCTCACCCCGCCTGACGACACCCCTCTCCTTAATAAGGAGAGGGGCTGGGGGTGAGGTTCAGTCTTACATTTAATTACGCCTACCTACTTATGATAGAACGCAACTTGGTATTAGAATTATTACTCCATCGATGAATCGAAGGGCTAATGAGATAAGGAAAATATTTTTCTCTCCACAGATGAATCCGGAGGCTTGTATCCAGTTTATTTTTCGGTTAACCATCAACTATCAACTATCAACTATCAACTATTTTCAAGCAAGATGAATATTGTATCTCTATTTTCTGGATGTGGAGGTTTAGATTTAGGCTTTAGTCAAGCAGGATTTAATGTAGTTTGGGCAAATGAATATGATAAGTCTATATGGGATACATATGAGTTCAATCATCCCCACACAAAGCTAGATAAAAGAGATATAAAAAATATCATAGCTGATGATATTCCTGAGTGTATAGGAATTATTGGTGGGCCTCCTTGTCAAAGTTGGAGTGAAGCTGGTGCAGGAAGAGGAATTCATGATAGTAGAGGTCAGTTATTTTATGAATACATTAGAATTATTCAAGAGAAAAAACCTCTTTTTTTTGTGGCAGAAAATGTCAGTGGTATTTTAGCTGAAAAACATAATCAGGCATTGACAAATATCTTATTTTTATTTAAAAATGCCGGGTATGATATTACTTATAAATTACTCAATTCTTATCATTTCCAAGTACCGCAAGATAGAAAACGGGTAATTATAGTCGGTTATCGAGAAGATATTGGGGGAATATTTAATTTTCCACAACATGAAACTAAAGTTTTAACTCTTAGAGATGTCATATATGATATCAGCACTATAGAACCCATACCAGTAGCAAGAGAAGTAACAAAAACCCATGATTTAGTAACTAATCATGAATATATGTCAGGTAGTTTTTCCAGTATGTATATGTCAAGGAATAGAGTTAGGAACTGGGAAGAACCTTCTTTTACAATTCAGGCAGGTGGTAGACACGCTCCCATACACCCCCAAGCGAATAAAATGATTTGGGTGGCAAAAGATAAGTGGATGTTTGACCCAAATTCACTCAAGCCATATCGGAGATTATCTGTTAGGGAATGTGCCAGAATCCAAACTTTTCCAGATGATTTTATTTTTAAATACAAGTATATTGCTGATGGCTATAAAATGGTGGGAAATGCCGTACCTGTTACATTAGCTAAAATTCTAGCTAGCAAAATATATATGGATATAAAACGGTATCAAGAGTTGGCTATTCTGAGGGTCCACAGATCCCCGACTTCTTAAAGAAGTCGGGGATCGCTCACACCCGTGGATATTATACCAATTCAAATAATGTTTGCGACACATATATTCTTCGTAAGTACATGGCATCCACAATATTTTGTTGTATACAATTATCTTGCTGATGTTCCCTACCCATCTGTCCCATTCTTTTTTTGGCGTTGCACAATAGAGGGATGAATTAATGAACCACAAAGACGCAAAGGACGCAAAGAAAGGATTTTCTGATAGAGAGAGAAAAGAAAATCATCCCGCAAAGGAAGCAACGCCCTTTTTTCAAAATGGTATTAGTATATAATCACAGTTTAAATACATAAAATAGGAGTTTTATATGTGTTGCAGCAAAAAAATCCTCTTAGGTATCTGCCTAATATCAATCATTGCTTTAAATATGATATTTCCCTCCACTGCATTCGCTGCCAACACTACCAATGGCGCGAAAATCTTTGCGGCTAATTGTGCCGGTTGTCACATTAATGGTGGCAATATTATTAGACGTGGTAAAAATTTGAAAATGAGGGCATTAAAAAAGTATGGCATGGATTCAGTAGATGCGATCGCGTCTATAGTTACCAATGGTAAAAATAATATGTCAGCTTATAAAGAACGCCTCACCGAACAAGAAATACAAGATGTAGCAGCTTATACTTTACAACAAGCACAACAAAACTGGCGTTAATTGAAAAATATGGAAAAGCGATATATTTATGGTTCTTTCTTTTGACTTTGAGATTGCTTCGCTTCGCTCGCAACGCTTCGCGCTTTTGACTTTTGACTTATCAGACTGTTTTCTGCTTGTGCCAACAATTTTGGCTTTAAGTAGAGATTTTCTAATAAGACTGCAATGCCAGCTACCCAGGGTGGAATAATTAAAGCACCGATTATCCCTAACACTTGAGTTCCTCCCAGCACTGCTAAGAGTTGATACAAAGGGTGAACTCGCACTGAAGAACCAACTAACAGGGGATCGAGTAGATAAGTCTCTACGTTTTGGATAATTACGAACAGTAGCAGTACCCATAAGAATTTCCAACCACCGAGAGGAATGGCAACAATTAATGCGGGAATTGCACCTAATACTGGTCCTATGAAGGGGATTAAGTTGGTAAATCCGGCAATTACACCCAAGGCAAGAGCAAATTCTGATAGTCCTAAAATACTTAACCCTAGGGTAATTGCAACCCCCAGAATTCCTGATACTAATACTCTACCTTGAATATAACCCCCCATGCGCCGAGAAATAGGCGTAACTTGCTCTGCAAGACGTGTGTCCCAAGGTTGGGGGAACAGGTTTACTAAACCGTTAATTAAAGTTTGGCTTCCAGCAACCATGTAACCGGAAATTACCACGGCAAAAATCAGGTTGAGAACGCTACCGACAATACCAAAAGTCAAACCAAATGAGCGTACTAATAACCTTTGACTGGAACGCAGCACTAAATTAATAAAGCCCTGGATATCAAAGAATCGCTCGACGGACTCTATTTGAGTTACCCCCATTCGCAGTGCTAAGGCTTCAGAAGTAGCGCGTAAATTCTCTAGGTAAATGGGTAGTTTACGAGCTAATCGTTGAATTTGTTCGGAAACTGAAGGACCAATCAACAAACCCATGCCAATCAGTCCAGAAATGATGGTAATATAAACCACAATCACACCCAGCCAACGGGGTAGGCGTAATTTTTTTTCCGCTACACCTACTACTGGTGAAATCGCAGCTGCCAAAATTATGGCAATCATCAAACTTAACAATAAACTACGTAATTGCCACAATAATAGTACTGCCAACCCTGTAGTAATTATTAACAGTAAATCTGAAAGGGAAACACCCCTACGTTGAAAAGACATACATCAATTTTAGACTTTACAGAAATATCGAAAATGAAAGCCCACGGTTTTTAATCGTGGGATGAAATTTGAGCAAGCACCTTTAGGTGCCTAGTTCCTAGTACCTTGAGCGGCGATGTATTTTTCTATTGTTTCAGATGATACATTGCCT
>JASJDS010000210.1 GCA_030065055.1 Calothrix sp. MO_192.B10 | reverse complement strand
TTAAACGCCCGAAACAACGCAAGGAGAAATCACCACGCTCGTTGCGAGCAAACGTGGTGAGCCTGGGAACCTGTGTAAACAGGATATAAAGATAAAAACGTCTTTATAATCTGCGACCCTTTAGGGCGCAGAGTGTCAACAAGGTTATCAAGGTTGAAAAATGCAAAACCAGGAGATATTCCCACCACAAGCAACCAGCAATTTTTTTCAGGATTTATATCAGGATGACCAGCCGGCAGGCCGAGTTATCGGCACTAAGAGTACTACAGGAGTAATTCGTAAAGGTATAGATACAGAAGGTATTATCGCCATTGACAATGGTGCTCTGCGTCTGCAACCCCTAATAAAACCAGGTTGGGGCAGGCAAGGTATTGCCTATGGTCCTTACGAACGCGCCAATGGTCTGGCATTGGCGGTTTTTCTGGTCAATGGTCACAACACATCTCAAACTGGCAGTATTAACAGTTTGATCAGGCAAATACTGCGCTGGATGAAAGTTAGCGAAGAAAAAACATTACGGTGGCTTTTAAACCTGCAAAAATTCAGGTGGCTGTTGGGTTTGTTAAGTGTTAGTAACAAGCAAAGGATAATCAGACGTATAAAATACTGGGCAAATAACCGGCAAAAACTTCCTCGTCCTGCCGAAGTTTATGAAAATTTGGCTGTTGGTTGGTTTCCCCAAGAAGTTCCGTCCGATCCTTGCTCAACAGGTAATGCCTTTATTGTTCATGCCGCAGACTCGGAAAATGGTGAACTATGGACTCATGTTGGTAGTAATCTCCTATCTGCGGTGAAAGGCTTACAAAATGTTCAAATATATTACATCATAATTCTCCGAGAAAAGGGTGCAGCTTATTATGCAGCTTCTGTTAGTAATGCTTATGGATTAGGCAGTTACCCAAATATGCGTCCGATTGCGATCGATCCGTTTCATGAGGATGAAAATGTATACGCCTCAGTATACCAGAGCGTTCAAGGAGAGATTGGTTTTTGGGTTGATACCCGTGTTTATGGTACTCAGGTGCAGCAAATTCCCCCACTTTCCACTTGGTATGGAACTGCTCATGGGGCAGATAGGTTAATAGGTAATGGGTTGCTGGGGGATTCCCAAACAGAAATCGGTGGTTTGTGGACAATCTATAAAGGAAGTTTTTCTCAAACGGAAAAGGGTGCTGTACCAGTAGTAATAGATAGCTTGGCTGTACTGAATCCTGGTAATCCTTCGGGATTAGTCCATCTGATTCTAGAAACCTCAGACAATGTAACTACAGCTAATATTATTTGGCGTTTTCAAGATGAAGAGAATTTTTGGAGTTTGTCATTAGGAGCGGATAAGTGCCAATTAATAATTCGGTCAGATGGAATTAGTCAAAGTGTAGCCGTCAGTGATGAGTGGTATCTGCAACCAAACAGTATTTACTCTCTCCAAATATTAGATGAAGGGCAGAAGTTTAGCCTTTATCTCAATGGTAAATTGCTATTTGCTAATTGCTTCATAGACACGCGACTAAACAATGGTACAGGTGTGGGCATTGGTGCTGTTGAAGCCAATACTAATCTATTTTTTCGCGATTTTGAGGCGCATTCGAGTAGTATTCCCATCCCCACTGAACTAGATTGTGGTTCTCCCTGGGTAGCAGAAGGCACACAGGTAGTTGTCAGTGATGATTTTGGTAGTGGTATATTTGGAGACTTAGCGGGCAAAACTACCAATACAGGCGATTCCACTGAAGGCAATAGCTTGGCTTCACGCACTTGGCGTAAGGAGATGGGAAGAGGTTCAATGCAATTGACTGGGAATGGCTCTGTAAAAGTTCTGGCTAGTGTACAGAAGCCAAATCCAGGGCGTACAGTTTACACAGTTAGTTGGGTAAACCCTGAGTTTGCAGATGTGCAAGTTGACATCACACCCCCTGGAAGTAAACGTGGACAAGGAGAAAAGGGCCGAGGAGGGCTGATTTTCTGGCAAGATTCACACAACTATATGATCATCAACAACTGGGTAGATGATTCCATTCCTAATTCTCCTGTATGTGGTTCCATATCGTCCTTTTTCTGCATCAATGGTTTTGAAGATGTATATGATGCTGTTTGGACTAATGTTGGGAATCGCCTTTGCTGGGGTATTACCCATACACTCCGTGTCGTCTTTGATGGCATGAATTATACTGCTTTTATCAATGATGAGCCTGTTTTGTATCGATGTCTCAGGGATGTTTATCCAGATTGTAATCCCCTAGCAATCAACCGTATAGGGATTGTCGCTAACTGGGAATGGGGAGATGATACAGGCAGTATTTTCACTAATTTTCAAGCTAGAAAATAGGGAGTGAAGGAGTGAAGGAGTGAAGGAATTATTTTCATGCTTGGTTGTGAGATTTTCTCATGGGAGACTAGGGTCTGTTTTCAAACCCAAAATTGGCATAAATTGTAGGTTGGGGAGCCACTCCGTTGCGGTGAAACACTTGCGGTGGTGAGGCAGTACTCCACTTGGGGTCTCCCCAAGTGGAGTAACTGCCGAAAGGGTGAATCCTGCGGATACGCTTCGCGAGCCCCGGCATAAGCAAAGTGTTGCTCGCGTATCCCTCACGGGACGCTTTGCGCTCAGCGTATCCGTTCGGCTTTGCCGTGCCCGAAGGGCTTAGGATTCACCCGAAGGGAGGTTCCCTCTGTTATAGTCAGTGGCGTTTGAGGAACGTACACCCGAAGGGGCTTCTCGTTCGCCGTCAGGCGTTCCCGAAGGGTAGAGTAACCCAACATTCTTCGTTCGATTTGTTGGGTTTGGTTTCGTTCTACCCAACCTACGAATGAGGAAAGAAAACACGCCCTAGTGGTATTTTTCATTAGTTCTGATGGCTAGGGAACAGATCCCCGACTTCTGAATCAATATCCGCACATTGTAGCAATGCCTAGGATAGAAGTCGGGGATCGCTCACACTCGCGACTCGTCAAAGTACACAGGGTCAAGGAGCAGGGTATTTCCAAACTCCATAACAGTTTGTAGCTACCCAAAGTTCCCTGGTTTTGGGGTGAACTCTCAATGCAGTCGCTTCTAATGCTCCATCAACTGGCTTTCCCTTTTCTATAACTGAAGTTAATACTTGCCATTTTTTCCCACCATCCATTGAACGAATGACGGAAACATCTGTCTTATAAAGGTCTTTATGACCCCCGGCATATACTACCTGAGGTTTAATAGGATCTACGGCGACGGTGGCAATTCGTCTTCCTCCAAATTGGTCTTTCGGTGTATTTACTTGAGAAAGAACATTATTCTGCCATTGATATAGCCTATCATTAGCAACAATATAATATTTTTGCTGCTGATAATCATATGCTGCGTCACGAATTTCTCCATCTAGTTTGACTACCACTTTCCATGTCCGGCCACCATTATGAGAAATTACTAATTCTTTTTTGTTACGACCTATAAGAAATTTAGCTGGACCAGTACTATAACTAAATACACCATCACAGCCATCCATTTTAGTCCAAGTCACACCTCCATCTTTACTTCTATGGTCAAATACAAAAATATTATTTTTATTTTTGGGATCAACCATACTGACATTTGCACCGTTCAAAGGAATGTTAGTACGTTTAACTCGCAAATCCCCATTGAGTGAAGTAGCTAAATAACGTTGTCCAGTCCAACTGTCAGCATAAGATGTCACAAAAGCCCTTCGCCCAATTGCCATGCCACCATAAGTATGTCCTCCCCAGGATTTACCGGAAACATTGATATATTTCCAACTCTTGCCATAATTATCAGAAAAGCTGCCATTATAGTCTTGGGAAGATAAAAATATTGAATTGGGATAATGAACATTGAAGTTGATTAGACCACCAATCATGATTCCGTTGTAACCATTGGCATCCCAGTGCCAATTTAATCCTCCATCAGAACTAGATGAAATCCAATCACCACCAAATGACCACATTTTACTGGGATTATTTGGATGCCAAGCTAAAAGACCTCTTCTACCATTAATCGGTAGAAAAACTTGATTTTGATTGGTTTTTTGCCTTCCTCTGCGCCAAGTTTTTCCTCCATCGACTGAGGTATATGGATACCACTCCCATTCACCTACTTGATTCATTAAAAATAAGTAGTTAGGTTTAGTAGGGTGAACTGCGATATCATAAAAGCCTCGTTTGTCGAAGTCGCCCATGATATTCATTTCTTGGAATTTGTCTCCCCCATTACGGGAAATGTAAATCTTGTCAGCAGTATTGACAAATAATGTATTCGGTTTATTTACCGCAAAAGATATTCCCCGAAAATTACCATTCAGAATCTTGGTGAATGTTTGACCTTGATTTGTACTTCTAAAAAGACCTGCTGCCGATGCAACAAATAAGGCTCCAGTTTGTGGATGAACTGCTAGATATGCACCACCATAATTAGGGGATATTTTCTGAAAACTCTTGCCACCATCATTTGACTTGAAAAGCCCTTCAGTTTGGCTGGAATAGTAGACAATATTGCTTTTATTATTTGATTTAGAGGAACGATCAAAAGCGATTTGGGTACGAATATCTCTGTAACCACTGTGCGCTATTGGCAAAACTAGCTTCCAACTGGCGGCTTTATCTTCACTCAAATAAAGTCCATGCCATTTAATGTTAAAAGCTCCGTCCGCAGAATTTGATCCCACTGACAATACTCTATTAGAATTATTAGGATCAATATATATGCCAGAAGAACCCCGGGCATGATAACCAAAGTTTGCTGATTCCCAATATTTCCCACCATTGGTACTTCTATATAGACCACCAACATCCGTTCCGGCAATGAGCAAGTTTCCATCAGTGGCATCAATTGCTAAAGCTTGTAACCATTGGCCACCTTCACCACCAACAAAGTTACTTCTTTCTGGTGATGGTCTCAAAAATACAGGAGACCACAAGGAAGAACTGATAAATTTACGTATATCTTGGTTTTTCGCTTTAGTTTGGTATCTTGCTTGGCTTTGTGGTTTAGTTGGGGATGTTATTTTTTTTGGGACTTGGGCAGTCAGCTGGAAATTATCTATGAGAACAACGTTCCAGTCAGCAAAGAAACCAACAGTACCTTTGGGTGAAACTGTAGATTGCACATTCTTAAATACAGATTTACCGTTGACCTCTACAGATAAACGGTTGTCTTTTGAGCGCAGCATTAGCTGTACCCACTGATTTTCACCTACTCCCTGATAGGTTCCTTTGGCAAGGACTGATTGACCCTGACTGCCGAATTTCAGCAGACTGATACCACCCTCAGGTTCGAGTTGCAATATGTGATAGCTATTAGTAGCATCATAGCCAAACAAAATACCAAATTTATTACCCCTTGCCTTATATTGGGATTTCATCCCTACATTCAGTTCAAAATTCTCACCCTGAAAAGATGAAAATATCGCTTTGGCTCCTGGTGCAGAGCCACTATTAACAACCAGATTTCCCTGTGAAGCTGACCAATTACCATCCACAACTTTCCATTGGGAAAGACTACCGGAATTAAAATCATCGGTGTAAGTTTTTTGAGTTATGCTGGCAAGTGGCTTAGAACAAGTACAGAGAAAGACTAAGCACGTAAACAGAAAAAGGAACACATATTTATTACTCGCTTTACGACTCATTTTTCCTGTCCATATTTATTCTTTCAAGCTGGCTTAAAAGCACTATTAAGATTTTGGTTTTAGCTGTAATGTTAGATAATTATACTGGGAATAGTCTATTTTAAAGTTAAAAATATCCCCTATTGTTATACCGATTCAAATAATGTTTGCGACACATATATTCTTCGTAAGGGCACGGCATCCGCAATATTTTGGTGTATACAATTATCTTGCTGATGCCGTGCCCCTACCCATCTGTTGCATTCTTTTTTCAAAATGGTATTACTTAGACAAAAAATAATTGCAAATAAAGCCCAAATTGGCTTTATTTGCAGCAAAAACGTGACTATAAAGGGTTAACCAATCAAAAATTGGCAATTTGCTCGTAAAGGTTACGAGTTTGCTGGCAAACAACGGATTGACGGAAGTTTTTCTGTGCTAAAATACGACCGCGATCGCCCATAGATTTTGCGAGTTGAGGATTACTTAACACTTCAGCTAAAGCTGCGGCTAAAGCCTCGGTATCTCCATATGGAACTAGGATACCCGAACCTCGATCTTCAACTAAATAAGGGATTCCTCCCACTGCTGTTGCCACTACTGGCTTACCTGCTGCCATTGCTTGCTGAATTACCATTGGTGAAACTTCTGCTTGAGAAGGCAAAACTAGAATTTGGCATTCTTCAAAGGCTTTTTTGATCTGATGATTATCTAGTAAGCCACAAAAAGTAATCTGTGACTCTAACTGATGTTCCCGAATATAATTCTGTAAGACCTCTGCATAAGCTTGTTGTTCCACTGCACCGGCTAAATATAACTCAAATTCGATCTGGCGATCGCGCAGTAGTGAAACTGCTTGCAATAGAGTTAAAATCCCTTTACGTACAGTAATACTGCCAGCAAATAAAATTCGCCCCGCAATGGTTCGATCTGATAACTCAAAGTAAGCTTCTTCTGTGGGATTATTAATGGAGTAAGTATGTTTGATTTGCCAATCCTTGAGGAAGGTGTTGATATGGGGAGAAATAACCGTTGCATAACGCACCGCAGCTAAGGTTTTGAGTTCAAACTGAGTATTAAAGTACCCTTTGACCTGACGATAAAGCTGTTGCCATTTGCCCAATTCTCCAAAGTCCAGCCTTGCCTCTTCTTGTAGAACCCCATGAATAGTAACAATGGTGGGAAACTTCCAGCTACGCGCTCCGTAGCCATAAAAATTAGTACCGTGGACGTGAACAATATCAGGTTTAATTCTTTCAATGGTATTAATTAACCACTGACGCTCTTGCCAATAAAACCACAGCTGACTCAAACTCTGATAAGAACGCTTGAGATGGACTTGAATTCCCGTTCTAGAGATTAAATCTTCTTGTCGGGCAAAATCTACGGTAACTACATGAATGTCTAAGTCGTCAAACTGGGCTAATCCTGAAACCAAATTATTAACTACCGCTTGAATCCCACCCCTAACTTTACTAGGATCGGCAGGATAAGGACCAACAACAGCGACTCGTAACTTTTTGTCTTGCTTAAGTTGATTCATGCCAAATTGATTTTTATTTCTTAGTACGTTATTGATACCTCACCTGATAGCTACTAACAATACGGCGTTGCTGAATCAAGATATGAATTTGTCTCACGCAAAGGCGCAAAGGCGCAAAGTTACAAAGAAAAATAAAGGTGATTTTGACGTTTCATATCCTAATTCAGCAATGCCAACAATACAGTCAAATTTATTGATTGATATATTTGACTATATTTGTGTTGAACGTTTTTGATACCAACGCCAAGCATCTTCAATCAGAATTTGTAAATCTGTTTCTTGAGGTTGCCAACCTAAAATTTGTTCAGCTTTTTTAGCACTTCCAACTAAAATCGGTGGATCTCCGCTGCGTCTGTCTGTAGTTACAATTTTCCAAGACTTGCCCGTTACAGCTTTTGCTGCTTCAATTACCTGCCAGACAGAGAAACCATTACCATTACCAAGATTGAAGGCATCAGTTTTTCCTCCTTCCAGCAAATATTCCAATCCCAGAATGTGTGCTTGGGCTAAATCGACAACGTGTAAATAATCGCGGATGCCAGTACCATCTAGGGTATCGTAGTCTGTACCATAAACATAAACGCAATCTCGTTTACCAGCCGCCGCCATTAACACTAGAGGAATCAGATGGGTTTCTGGGGTTCTATCTTCTCCTAATCTGGCTTTTTTGTCTGCGCCAGCGGCATTAAAGTAACGAAAACATACGGCACGTAATTGGTAAGCCTGACTAAAGTCCTTGATTAACTGTTCGCCAATTAGTTTAGTTGTGCCATAGGGGTTGATGGGAACTTGAGGATGATCTTCGGTCAGAGGAATCCATTGAGGTAAGCCATAGGTAGCACAGGTGGAAGAGAAGACCAGTTGCTTCACCCCTGCTGCTACCATCTCTTCGAGTAGGGTTAGGGTAGCGACAACGTTATTTTGGTAGTATTTACTGGGCTGTTCTACTGATTCTCTAACATAGGTGTAGGCGGCAAAGTGAATTACCGCAGCAATGTCATGGGTGGCAAAAATTTGTTGTAATAAATTGCGATCGCCTACATCACCGCAAATGAATTCGGCTTGCAGCACATTTTCCACGAAGTCGCGATGACCAAAGACGAGATTATCTAAAATCAGTACTGAGTAACCCGCCTCCTGTAAAGCCATCACCGTATGGGAGCCAATATAACCTGCTCCTCCAGTAACGAGAATTTTTGAGCCGTTTGTTAATGTCATTTGATTAAGTTAAATTTAGGGGGAGTTGAAAAGAATGTCACATTAAATCAGTGAACAGTGAACAGTGTTAGCGCAGCTCTCCCGGAGGGAGCAGGAGGCACAGTTATCAATGGGTATGGTGGGGGATTTAAACCCGCCACCAACGCCGACCACCAATTGGTGGGGGACTTAAACGATGCGGATAAACACATCACTCTTGACTGATAACTGATAACTGTTAAACAAGGCGATCGCCATATACATCATTTAAAGACCAATCTAAAGCCTGGAGAGCAAACATGGTTGACCAAGAGTTGCAATCTTGACTATCAGAATGATAATAAAGTCCCTGTTGAGGGGATTGTATACTGGCTAGAAATTGCCAACCTCTGGTGATATTTTCGGCATAGGTCTGGGGAGCGATCGCTAACCAAAGACGAATTGCTTGAGCGGTAGCATCGGCGACTTTCAGCTGGGGGCGAGAGGTGGTATTGTACCAGTTAAACAAACTGCCATCATCATTCTGCCAGATTTGTAGCTGTTTTACTCCTGCTTGTAAAATTTCACTGACGTTTTTGTAGCCTTTAGTTTGCAGATATAATAATCCTTCTAAGGCATAGCAATGAGCATGACAATAAACTGCATTGGTTGCGGGAAATGCTCGAAAGTAACTATGGTCAAAACAATTGGCGATAATTTCCTCGGCAATTTCTAATGCTAGTTGGCGATAGGTGCAATTTCCTGTTTCCTCTGTCAGACCATCTAAAGCAATCACGGTTTTGAGCATACTGGCACCAAAAGTATTTGACCAGTGGGGTGTTACCTTGAGAATGCTGCCATCTTCAGCAACACAAATTAGTCTTTGTTCCAGCAACTTGACGGTAAAATTCGCCATGCTCCCCAAGATTTCGTCATCGACATATCCTGCTAAATATTTCTTGTAAGCCAATAGCCCGCTAATGGCCATGCAGTTATCAAAGACGTAGATTTTACCATTTTTCCCCAAACCACCAGAAGCCGGAACCAGCCTCTGTAATTGCTGGGAAATTGCATGGGTGCGTAATTCTAATAAAGTATCAGTTCCATTAGGTTTCAGCCTATGTGACTTGGTTGATTTAGAGGATGAATTCTCTATGGGGAATAGCCACGCAATCTCCGTTTTACGACATCTTGATGCCTCTCCATCAACTCTATGTCTATTTGGACTCATCTGGGTCAAACTAAATCTTTCGGCGTAAATTAATTGGGAGGCCAAATTCAGATAAAAACCCATAATCTCAGGGTAAACATAACCTGGATGTTGGGGATTAAGCCAAGAGTAGACATTACCTTGGAGATCGACAATGTCAGATGTGGCTAAAAAATTTTTTAGCTCATCATACAGGTGGGTTAAGGGAGAAATTACCCGCAAGCTATTTGTCATGGTCAAATTCCTTTTATTGGTTAGTCAAGGGGAATGAGCGAATGAGCAAATGAAGAATTTAGAATTATTACCCCATCGATGAATCAACAGAGCAACTGCGGAGGGCTAATGAAACGATAGATACATCTTTGACGAGCGACCCCGCGACGACGGAAGTCGCTCTGGGTAGCGCGAGTCGTGACTCTCCACGGATGAATCCACACGGCTTGATGAGAGTCTATTTTTTGGTCAATATCTTCAGGACTAAAGCTGGGTGTCACAATTGGTGGTTGATGCGTGACCCTATAAGTCTCATTGCCAGGTTAAAACATTTTCCCAGGGTCACACAACGGCAATAATGCAGTCAGAAAATCTACACCGCATTTTGCCTCCCCTATAGAAAAAATATGCCAGTTGCGTAAGTTCTAACCTTGATTGTGCAAGAGTTTTATTAATTTCCGGTTTGATTCTATGAAGGCATGGTGGGAGCGTGAGAACCCCTACGCTGTCTTCGAGGGGGTGAAACGCGACTCAAGGGGATTTATCCCCAAGTTTTCTGATATAATGATACTAGCGGTAAAGCGCAATCACTATTACCGGGCAACTCAGCCCCATCATGGATCGTCGAGACAAATATCACCACTAAAATCAGTAACGGTGAGTCAGCGCGGTGGACGGGTTCCCCGGCATAAAGCGACTGACGTGCCCCTTTCAGGGGAGCTAACGCTAACGCGGAGCGTCTCCGTTCGGCTTTGCCGTGCCCGAAGGGCTTAGGAGATACCCGAAGGGTGACGCGACCTGCACTCTGGGAGCCTAAAAAAAGGTAGAGAAACTGTTCATACAAGAATTTAGACCCGTTTGGGGAGGGGCACTTCCTAAACGCTAAACAAAATGCCTGTGGAGGCGGTCTGGCGGGGGCAAAAAACATAGGTGATTTGCCTAGTTAAGAGCCTAAGAGGCAGGA
>JASJDS010000216.1 GCA_030065055.1 Calothrix sp. MO_192.B10 | reverse complement strand
TATCCTTTGATAAATCGAGTGGCTAACTCTCTCACATTTCCCGTACCGTCGCTTGACAGGATTGAGCAAACAGCAATGTCTCCATCTAAATTGAGATCCACACTACATAACCTTAATCCTCCATTTTGACTAATTTGGTGGGAGATTTTTCCACGACTAGGGACGTATCAATGAAGTGTTCTTTCCCATTTCCCAATCAGATTAGCAGCATTTGGATGGGGAAAATAACTTTTGAAAATCCTGTAATAGAATAACTCTTCTTTGGTACTTACTGGAAGTCCTTGAAGGCGAGCTTGCTCAAATTCTGCATCAGAAATGTTGCGGTTAGCATGAACCTCCAACATGGTTGAGGAGGCGGAGCCTTGGGCAAATTCCATTTTATTTCGCCACACAATTTCATTGGGCAACAAGTCTTCAAAAGCCTTACGCAGCAACCATTTCTCAATGCCAAAAGCTTTGTATAACTTCAGAGCAGGATCTATATTTAGAGATAGTTCAATAAAGTCAGTATCTAAAAATGGAACCCGCCCTTCCAGTCCATGAGCCATTGTCATTCGGTCTACCCGTTGCAAGTTGAGATTGTGCAATCCCTTGACAATGGCAATTAATTCTTGATGTAACTCTCTGGGATCATCATAATCTTCCAAGTAGCTGTAGCCAGCGAATAACTCATCTGAGCCTTCTCCTGTGAGAATCACCTTGACATACTGACTAGCGAGCTGGGATACAATGTAACAAGGAATGGCATTGCGAACCATAGGAGGATCGAAGGATTCAAAGTAATAAATTACCTTGGGGAGAACCGCTTGTACTTCCTCTTCTGTATAGATATATTCATGGTGAATTGTCCCCAAATGTTCTGCCACTAAACGGGCAGCCTTCAGGTCTGGTGAATTAGGTACTCCTACAGAAAATGAATGCAATTCTGGTACTTTTTGCTTCATCAATGCAGCAATTATGCTGGAGTCTAAACCGCCACTGAGGAAAACTCCCACCGGCACATCAGACATGAGTCGCTTGTCAACACTTCTTGATAATGTCAGCCGGATTTTTTCCAGGACGGTATCTAAATCCTGAATGAAAGTCTGGTTTTCGGGTAGTTGGTAATAAGGTTGTAAGCCCTGTGCTGAATGGTAGTAATATCCGTTGGGAAACTCTTTAATTTCCTCTGTATGTTCTAGCAGTGCTTTGATTTCTGAGGAAAAGAAAATATTATTGTCATTAGTTCCATAGTAGAGGGGCTTAATGCCGATGCGATCGCGGGCGGCAAAAAATTCTTGACCATCACTAATTACAAAACTAAACATTCCATCCAAACTGCTGGTTAGTCCAGAACCAAGCTGTTCATACAACGGTAATAGAATTTCACTGTCAACCCGGGACTGGAAATTATAGCTTTGACTGAGGCGATCCCGTATCTCCTGAAAGTTATAGATTTCGCCGTTACAAACACCGTAAAGTTTTCTTTGAGAGTCACTCAGGGGTTGATGACCCCCTTCAACATCTACAATTGCTAAACGCTGATGTCCTAAAATAAAGTTGTTTTCTTGGACTACCCCAACATCGTCCGGTCCCCGGTGAGCTAAGGTAGAAAGCATTGACTGGAAATCATTACTGTTCGGCATATTGGAACCAAAAATGCCAAGAACGCCACACATAATCTTTCCTCCCAAATTCCATTTTTTATACAGTTGTCAGTCAGTTGAGCAAAAACTTGGCAATGATCAAGATTCCTCCAGAACCTTTAGATTAAGAAGGTACTCGAAACCCAATTGACTTGCGTGAACTATGGGTAATTGCAGAGCCGGCTACCCCTGGGAGATGAGCCTGCAAATCATTAGCCTGAGTGGTTATTTAGTTGCCAGAATATATACTGACTAAGCTGTATACAAAAACTTTTGTATATAAAAATTTACTGTTTGCAATGTTTTTTTCGGTTATTTACCTCCAATAATTTATGATTAAATTGTGTGATCGTAAACTAATATGTATCAAAAAATGATATGTATGACACCTTACCATAAATATCAGCAATAAAATCATCAAACTGCTGATGAAAGTCAAATATGCATGATGCACAAACCTGGTAGATATGTGACTATAGCTTACATTCAGGCTCTATAAATTCATATTGTTTCAATTTGTCAACCAGTGATGCAATTAATGAATGTAAATCGTTGTTACATGAATAACATTTAGAATCAGTGTATCTATTGACATTATTTATTATTCATGAATAGATATTACCCTTACCAAGTGACGCGATCGCTGAGTTTATGCCTCATTTTGCCACCAATTCCAGGAACTCTTTCTAAATCCTCTAAAGAGGTAAATGGTTTTTGTTTTCTTGTTTGAATAATTCGTTGTGCTAATTTTTTGCCCACTCCTGGTAGAGTATCTAATTCTTCAAGTTGGGCAGTATTAATATTTACTTTTTTTATCTCTTTCTGTACAAAAGATGATGGAGATAATATTCTGGGACATTGCTTGGTTTGCAATTTCAGCTTTTGTTGAATTTTTGGTGGTACGCCTAATTGGGCATCTTGATATAGACGTTCCCATTCCCGTTGATAATGGGCAGCAACCACTGGATTTTCAATTACTAATAGGGTTTCATCATTATTATGATTGGCGATGGTAGACCAATTGTGAGAGCCTGTAATGACGGTCTTTTGATCTACAATGGCAAACTTATGATGGAGTAGATCCCCTTTGGGTAATAAAGGTGTACCAACTGTGGTGATTGGATTTTTCCAAGGGCGATTGTCAAGTTCATATTTACATTTATTGCTGAGAGCAACACCCATCATATCCATCCCTTCGCTGTAGGGGCGATAAGCAAATCCGGGATCGATTAAAGCTCTAACTTTAATTCCCTGTTGATGGCGATTTTCTAATATATTGGCAAAGCGTTGCTCGGAAAATACAAACAATGCCATATCCACAGATTTTTTGGCGAGTTCCAATTGTTTGCCAATCAATCCATTACTAGTTAAAGACCAAATTCGCCGAGGAGAATGGGGGGAAAAATTTACAGTAATCTTACTATCCCCTAACTCAATTACTTGCGGTTCTCTGACTGGCTTATGGGTACCAAATTTGCTATTATTTCTACCGCCGGGTCCATCTCCCCACATCATGTTAAATTCTGTGGTGAGGATTGATGCTAATTCCGGACTATCAATCTTTAATAAATTATTGGCATTACCTAAACTATTGGGCTTGTGGAAATCTCCGTGGATACCGCTCAAGGTAAAATTTGCGGAAGTGATAATTACAAAGCGGCTGTCAACAACCACAAATTTATGATGCATTAAGCCACTACCCCGAGAACCATCTTCTCTATCATCTATGATGGGGATTTTGGCATTATTTAAGATTACTAAAGCATCCCTTTGATTAATTTCTGTGGAGCTAAGTTGATTATCTCCATCTATATCTAAAAATTTGCGAAAATCTGCATACCTTTGCCGTTCCCTAGAAGTAAACTTACTAATTTCTGCTGCGGTGAAACTACTCCAAGGGCGGCTATAGTTATTTTCTAAAATTAACCTGACCTTTACCCCTTCTTGGTGTTTTTTTACTATAGCTTGAGCTACCTTAGGTAAGCGTAGCTCTTGTACTGCTATGTCAATTGTGGATTTAGCTTGAGAAATAGTCTCAATAATTTGTTTTTCTAAATCATCTCCCTGGCGAGTTTGTTGGCGATAAGGCTCGAAATATTGGGAAGATGGGGAATGATTAAAGTAAACTTGAACTAAAGGGTCTTGTGGTAGAGGTTCTACAAGTCCTGGGCGGCGATCGCCAGTCTTGACTTTTTGACAGGCAGTAATACTCAGTGCCAACACAAGAATAGCTCTCCAACGCCATTGGTGAGGGAAAATCTTCACTGTAGTCTGTTAAAAATGGATTTGGGGTAGACAAACTTATGATTCCCGTTAACAAAGAAAAATCAGCAATGCAAATTTACCTAGACTACAGTGCCACTACTCCCACTCGCCCAGAAGCGATCGCTGCCATGCAAGCTGTTCTCACCCAACAGTGGGGGAATCCTTCTAGTTTGCATATGTGGGGACAAAGGGCAGCTACGGTTTTGGAAACAGCCAGAATGCAGGTTGCAGAATTGATTAACGCCCCAACTCCGGAATCAATCGTCTTTACCTCTGGCGGCACTGAGGCAGATAATTTAGCAATTATGGGAGTTGCTCGACACTATGCAAACCCCCAACATCTAATTATTTCCAGCGTCGAACATTCAGCGATCGCCGAACCAGTCAAGCTTTTAGAACAGTGGGGTTGGCAAGTAACTCGTCTGCCCGTAGATACTAAAGGTAGGGTGAATCCCCTGGATTTACAAGGGGCTTTGCAAGATAACACCGCCTTGGTCTCGGTAATTTATGGGCAAAGTGAGGTGGGAACCGTACAACCCATTGAAGAACTGGCAAATATTGCCCGGAGTGCGGGGGTGTTGTTTCATACTGATGCAGTGCAAGCGGCGGGACGTTTACCCATAGACGTACAAAAACTAACAGTAGATTTACTGAGTCTTTCGAGTCATAAAATATATGGACCCCAGGGAGCAGGAGCATTGTACGTGCGTCCTGGAGTAGAGTTAGTACCATTGATGGGTGGTGGGGGACAAGAAATGGAGTTGCGCTCTGGAACCCAGGCAATATCAGTAATTGCCGGTTTTGGCATGGCAGCAGAATTGGCATTACAGGAAATGCCCGTAGAAACACCCAGATTAATTGAATTGCGCGATCGCTTGTTTTCTCACTTAGCCGATATTCCCAATTTAATCCCTACAGGGGACTTAATCCAACGCTTACCCCACCATGTGAGTTTTTGCCTGCAAAATGCCGATGGGGAACTGCTCAACGGTAGAAGCCTAGTTAGACAGATGAATTTGGCTGGTATTGGCATTAGTGCCGGTGCTGCTTGTAGTAGTGGTAAACTCAGCCCGAATCGGGTACTGTTGGCTATGGGATATGACGATAAATCAGCCTTGGGTGCAGTGCGGATGACTTTGGGACGTTATACCAAGGAAGCAGACATTGATTGGGTAGGGATGGCATTTACCCAAATATTAGAACGACTGAAGCCGATGGAATTATCGGTTGTCAGTTCATGATGATGGGATGATGGGATGATGAAGTAATAAGTAATAAGTAATAAGTAATAGCCAACTCCTGGAGGGAGAATCCCATAAATATAGCAGTACATTTTTACTACATTCGGAAATCCTGATTAAAATGGGCGAACCAGGAGTAATAAAGCAGCAGAAAGTGTGATTAATGCTTTTAAAAGTTTGCAAGCTAATATTCTGGTTCAAGAATTTAGTAAGGATATCCGCTGTTTTGTAATTGATGGAAAAGTTGTCGGTTCTATCCAGCGTCAAGCTGCTGCTGGAGATTTTCATGCCAATTTGCATCTAGGCGGTACAGCAAGTCCTGTTAAAATTACCCCTGAAGAACGTAAAATTGCTATCAATGCCACTAAAGCAATGGGGCTGAAAGTGGCGGGTGTTGATATTATCCGTTCAAATGATGGACCAAAGGTCTTGGAAATCAATTCTTCACCCGGTCTAGAAGGGATTGAAGATATTACAGATAAAGATATTGCAGGTATGAGGAAGGGTTAAAACAACAACACCCAAACTTTTACTCACCTCGGAATTTCCTCTCTTTCTCCAGACTACATAGGGTTGAACTGAACTCCGACTACCTCACACGCGCAGTAAAGTATATCTCAGTTACATTGCCCCCTTCTTACCACTCAGTTGAGGAAATATCAGCTTTCAAGTTGGGTGCTGCTGTTAGTTGACGAGACAGATAATGAAACAGCTTTTTACCTCCTAACTATTTGAATCAAGGCTGTTAAATCTGCCAGGGAAGCTTAGTAGCTTCATTTATTAGGTTATCACTTCTAAATGATTATGTGTGGATGTTGCAATGAATCTTTACTTTTAACGACAACGCTCCACAAGAGTTGCTACACCGAGTAGTATTGCATCTCCATATACTTTGACATTTTGTATCTTTTGTCGTGGTAATCCTTGGGGGTAGAAGACAATATAGATAGGAGAGTGTGGAGGGATATTCCCTGACTATTGCTTGGTAAAAACTTACTCCTGAATATAAAGGTCTAAAAAACTAGAATCAAGAGCCAAACAAGTAACGAATCATTGGTGTTACAGACTTCAAAGCAAACACCCTCTGAGCAGTTTGGTGGTGGAGATTGAAGAACAATGAAAGTTAATTTATTTAAACTCAGTCATATTTTCTGGGCTGGTTCATTAAGCCTTGCTATTTTTCTGGTTGCCCTTCCTACTTATGCTTTAACGGTAGAGGAAGTACCTAATCCCCGACAGGTTTATGGCGGTTGGGTAACTGATATGGCGAATATTTTGAGCGATCGCACAGAAAGTCAACTTAATGGGATGATTTCTCGCCTAGAAGCAAAAAATAGTGCAGAAATGGCGATAGTTACTGTACCCGAAACAGCACCTGCGGCTACCCCAAAAGAATTTACCACCAAACTATTTAATCATTGGGGAATTGGCAAGAAAGGTAAAGATAATGGCTTACTATTTTTGATTTCTGTGAAAGATAAGCGAGTGGAAATTGAAACTGGTTATGGACTAGAAGGGATTTTGCCCGATGCCAAGGTGGGTAAGATTATTGGCACGAAAATTATCCCTCGCTTTCAACAAAGAGATTTTGATGGTGGAGTACTAGGGGGAACAAAAGCCTTAATAGTTGTTTTGGAACCATCTCTAGGTCAGGAATTAGCACAGGATGCAACGGTTCCTTCTATACCAGTAATTCCTACCAAAGAAGCTGCACCAGAATACGAACAACCAACAGAAGACAACACCGGTATACTTTGGATGTCCCTAGTTGGGGGTGGTTTATTGGCATTGGGCGTAGGAACTGCTTATAGGTATGGTCGAGTTTTCTTGAAACCAGAAGGGCACTCGCGGCGCATCCGTGTTCATAATCGTCCTGTCTACTGTTCTCAATGCAAACGACCAATGGAAAAAGTAGAGGATGCTGCGATCGAATCATACCTCAGCGAACCAGAGAAGGTTGCCGCTAGTATAGGTAGTATCAACTTTGAAGCCTGGAGATGTCCCAAATGCAGTCCAGAATTAAACGATGGAGCATTTCATTTGGTTGGCTGGGTATCTCCATCTCCAGATTTTAAACAATGCCCTCACTGTCAGGAATTAACAGTTAAACGTACCGAAAAAACCCTGGCTGCACCGACGCAACATCTCACAGGGAAACGCCTGATTATTGAGAAGTGTCAGCTGTGTGACTATCACGAAGAGAAGGAAAAAACGGTTCCCCCTCTACCTCCCCTGCCCCATTCTTCTGGCAGTAGTAATTCCAGCAGCAGTTGGAGTAGTAGTGGCAGTTTCTGGGGTGGCTTTGGAGGTGGTGGCGGCGGTAGCAGTGCTGGTGGTGGAGGTAGTGGTGGAGGTAGTGGTGGTGGAGGTGGCTTTGGTGGTGGTAGTAGTGGTGGGGGTGGTGCTGGTGGTGGTTGGTAATTATCTCGAATTTCTGATGAAGCGGTTTGAGTCACCAACAGTAAAAGGAAAGACATCAGCATTCCTGATGAATATAAAGGTATAAAAAACCGGAATCAAGAGCCAAACAAGTTATCAGTTGTCACGAATCATTGGTGTTACAGACTTCAAAGCAAACACCCTCTGAGCAGTTTGGTAGTGGAGATTGAAGAACAATGAAAATTAATTTATTTAAACTCAGTCATATTTTCTGGGCTGGTTCATTAAGCCTTGCTGTTTTTATGGTTGCCCTTCCTACTCATGCTTTAACGGTAGAGGAAGTGCCTAATCCCCGACAGATTTATGGCGGTTGGGTAACTGATATGGCGAATATTTTGAGCGATCGCACAGAAAGTCAACTTAATGGGATGATTTCTCGCCTAGAAGCAAAAAATAGTGCAGAAATGATGGTAGTTACTGTACCCGAAACAGCACCTGCGGCTACCCCAAAAGAATTTACCACCAAACTATTTAATCATTGGAAAATTGGCAAGAAAGGTAAAGATAATGGCGTTCTATTTTTGATTTCTGTGAAAGATAGGCGAGTGGAAATTGAGACTGGTTACGGTATGGAAGGGATTTTGCCTGATGCCAAGGTGGGTAAGATTATTGATACAAAAATTATCCCTCGCTTGAAACAAAGAGATTTTGATGGTGGAACACTAGGGGGAACAAAAGCCTTAATAGTTGTTTTGGAACCATCTCTAGGGAAAGAGTTAGGGCAGGATGTAAGTCTTCCTCCTGTACAATCAACTCCCGCCACAGAATCAACAAAAGAATACGAACAACCAACTGAAAACTATGCTGGTCCGATGATGATTTTACTAATCATGGGTGGTGCATTGGTATTTAGTTTATTAGGTAGCTGGAGTGATGACGGTGGCAGAGCTGGAGGCGGTGGCATTGGCGGTAGCGGTGGCTTCGGCGGTGGCGGTGGCGGTGGTGGCAGTGGTGGAGGTGGTGGAGGTGGTGGCAGTGGTGGAGGTGGTGCTGGTGGTGGTTGGTAATTGTCTCCAATTTGTTGTGAAGTCATGGATAGTAAAAACATCAGAATTCCCGAAGAAATTGCCCCGGAGGTTTTAGAACTAGCCTCCCGCTACTATGCCAATCAAATGCAGAGTTACTCACCATCGGACTTGGTGGTAGCAGGGAAAGAGGTGGACATTCCTGCTGAGTTCATTCAGCAAGCAATTCAAGATGTCCAGGAACAGCACCAGCAAAGACTAGAGTTACAAAAGCAGGCACAAAAACAACGCCAAATCCTGTTGAAAATTAGTGCAGGTATTCTAGTAGCCTTGAGTATCTGGAGTATCTGGACTTACAACTCCTTTGCCAATTCCACCTCCCAAGTAGAAGCAGCTTGGGCACAGGTAGAAAATCAACTCCAACGTCGTACCGATCTCATACCCAATTTGGTGAGTGTAACCCAAACATATGCCAAACACGAGAAGCAGATAGTTTCTCTACTATTAGAATCCCGTCAGGCTTATTTGCAGGCAAGAACACCAACAGAAAAAGCTACCGCAATCTTACAAGTCGATCAAGCAATTGGACGTTTCCGCGATTATGCAGCCATTAATCCTCAGCTACAATCTTCTCAACTGTTTACTAATCTCCAGTACGAGTTAGCTGGGACTGAAAATCGCATTGCCGTGGAAAGGATGCGTTACAATCGGTCGGTACAAGCATATAACCAAAAAATTCAAAGATTTCCCAACTCCCTATTCGCCAAGACTTTTGGTTTCCATAAAAAGCCTTTCTTCCAAGCAACAAATGCTGAAGTTCCTCAGTTGAAAATGGTTGATGGTTGATAGTTGTTAGTTGTTAGTTGACGGTTGACAGCTTAGATGTGGGAGTTGCACTTGAGATATATTTTCATGGCTTGGTTGTGGGATTTGACCGTGGGGGGCTAGCTTGAAAATAGGCGCGGAGCTTGTAGGGGCGCATTGCGTGCGCCCTTGAGGAATTAGTCACAAAGCATTTTCATTTGCAGGTTGTGGAATTTTCTCGTGGGGGGCTAGCTTGAAAACAGGGAGTTCGGAGTTCGGAGTTCAGGAGTAGGGGCGGGGTTTCCCCGCCCAGAGTGAGGGAATTATTTTCATCTGCAGGTTGTGTACAAATGTTCATGAGGGGCTAACTTGAAAATAGTTAATCAGCGCGGAGCTTGTAGGGGCGCATTGCGTGCGCCCTTGAGGAATTAGTCACAAAGCATTTTCATTTGCAGGTTGTGTACAAACGTACATGGGGGACTAGTACCGCACGGCGTAAATAAAGCACCCATTTTTTAGACTCAAATCGATGCTCATGATTTGATTATGAGATGGGTATGTGACTTACGCCAACCTGTACTAGCTTGAAAATAGTTAATCAGCGCGGAGCTTGTAGGGGCGCATTGCGTGCGCCCTTGAGGAGTGAGTCACAAAGCATTTTCAGATCCTTGGTTGTGGGATTTTCTCGTGGGGGGCTAGCTTGAAAACAGGGAACTCTCAACAGGAAACGGGGAACAGGTGAGAGTGCCCCCACAAGGAGGAAGTCAAAAGTCAAAAGTTGGCATTGCTGAATTTAAATATGAAATTCCAAAAGCAAGTGTCTAAAATCCTTATCTTTACGTCTTTGCGTGAGACTAAATTCATATTCTTAATCAGCAACGCCCAAAAGTTTAACTAATTCTGCGGAATTCCCCAAGCTTCTATAAGTTGGGGATGGATAGCAGGGTTGGGTCTAAACGTGTAAAAATCCGGCAGCATGAAGGGAAAACCGCCCCAGTTCTGAGCGTGGGTCGATTTTTCCGGAGGCTGGCAGATTTTTCGCTTGTTTTACCCAACCGAACAATTGCCAAATATTTCCCCAAGTGAATTTATCAGAAATACAGTTCATGGTAGGATAAATATTCAAGGGGGTGATATAAGCGTGCTTCATAAAGTCGTCCAAGTCCGCATTTATCCCACAAAATCACAACAAGTTCAATTAGCGCGAACATTTGGGTG
>JASJDS010000201.1 GCA_030065055.1 Calothrix sp. MO_192.B10 | reverse complement strand
TATGACTGACCCCAAACGGTATGACCTTTTCAGGGACATGAAAAAGAAATATCGTAAGCAAATGTCACCCAGCGCGGTTTCAACCCGCTCCGTGACAACCGCTTAGAATCCTGTGTGTTTCAACCACAGGAGAAGTCAAAGAAAGTGAAGTGGCAAATTAAACTAACTACACCAAAAAAGGCAAAAACACCGTGCAGATAACATTCTTAGGGACTAGTTCTGGGGTACCAACGCGATCGCGAAATGTTTCCAGTGTTGCCTTGAGATTACCACAACGGGCAGAATTATGGTTATTTGATTGTGGCGAAGGAACCCAACATCAACTCCTACGCAGTGACCTGAAAATCAGCCAACTTACCCGTATCTTTATCACCCATATGCACGGCGATCATATTTTTGGCTTGATGGGTTTACTCGCTAGCTGTGGTTTAGCTGGTAATGTCCAACGTATTGATATTTATGGACCCCCAGGATTAAACGAATATCTCCAAGCAGCCTCCCGTTACTCTCACACCCATTTTTCTTACCCAATCAAAGTTCACGCCGTTACTCCAGGATTAATTTACGAAGACGAAGAATTTTCTGTCTCTTGTGGTCTTTTACATCACCGGATTACTGCTTTTGGCTACCGAGTCGCAGAAAAAGACCGTCCCGGACGATTTGATGTGGAAAAAGCTCAAAAGTTGCAAATTCCCCCCGGTCGGGTTTATGGTCAATTGAAGCGTGGGGAAGTGGTAACTTTAGACGATGGACGGGTAATTAATGGGGTTGATTTATGTGGCCCCACGGAAATTGGACGTAAGATAGCCTACTGTACGGATACGGTTTATTGTGAAGGTGCGGTGGAGTTGGCAAGGGATGCAGATTTATTAATTCATGAAGCAACTTTTGCCCATCAGGACGCGGATATGGCATTTCAACGCCTCCATTCCACCAGCACAATGGCAGCACAAACGGCTTTAGCAGCCCAGGCACATCGTTTAATTATTACCCATTTCAGCCCCCGCTATACTCCTGGTAATCCCGTGGAATTCAGGGATTTACTCAAGGAGGCTCGTGCTATTTTTCCTCGCACCGAAATGGCCCATGACTTTATGGATTATCAAATACCCAGACGACGAGAAGCAGAAAAGGTAAGTAATAAGTAATAAGTAATAAGTAATAAGTAAGCCGAACGGGAACAGGGAACAGGGAATAGGGAATAGGGAATAGGGAATAGGGAACAGTTTCATGCCCTAGTACCGCTACGCGGAAGTCACGCATTCACGCATTCACGCATTCAAAAGTATTGTGAACTCTTGCTTTGACGTTTTATAAATGGTTGCGACCTTTCCGCAGTGCTGTACTAGTTTTTCTATTCTTTTTACCAGAAAAAATTATCAATGCAAGCTTTTTAAACCTCAACCCCTTATTTCCTTGCACTTTTGACTTTGATAATAGCCTGAAAGCATTGGCAAATAAATGTTTTATAGTTATTCAGCAGACCCTAATGACGTTTTCTGTGCGATCGCTATTTCTATATCGCCCTGGAAAAAATCCCCAATTTTTCCAAAAATTCTACAATTTGTGCGATCATTGGTTACGATTGTTTGGGGTTTGAGCAAAAATCATCATTACCCCATCTAAGTGTTGTCCTCGATTCATCCATAGGAAAGAATCTTAGGGAAGCTTCGATACGGGGAGTTTGCTTATGTCGGGGAACATTGCAGCAGTCACTCTCATGGGAAAAGCTGTTAGCGCAGCACAAGAGTGCAGGAGGCTAACTGAATAACTGATAGTAGGTAATTTAATGTCTATTTGGCAAAAATATATAAAATACATATTTATATCTTCTACCAGCTTGGCTGCTACTCTGTGGATATCTGGTTGTAGTGAGAATAAAGTTGCCCAGTGTCAGCGATTAATTAAACTTGTTGACCAAGGGAATAGTTTGATTGAAAAAGACAAGGGTTATCAAGTCACCACTAGTTTGCAACTGGCTCAAGATTTGCAAGATGTAACTAAATCCCTGAAAAAATCAAACTTCAAAGACCCAAAATTAACCGAATTCCAAGGTAAGTTTGCCAAGGTATTTGGCACTTTGAATCAGCAAATAACCAAGGCTGGTAAGGCTTTGGGTGCTACTAAAGCAGCCAAAGCATCTCAAGAGGGTAGGGTCACAATCCAAAAAGCTAGGGAAGATATTGATACTCATCTTACTGCTGCTAAATCTACTGCTAAAAGTTTGGACACTCTGTTTAAGCAGCTAAATGACTATTGTAATTTGCCTGAAAAATAATACCACTAATATATTCCCTCTCGTGGATGCAATTAACTTAACGTGAGTTCGACAGCGATCGCATCTGCCCAGAGAGCCATCATTTTATATCTTTAGACATATTGACAAAAATACATTTATTTTCATTTTTGACGTTTAAAGATCCGGAAAAGTCAGGAACTAATAGAAGTAATTACATAGATAAAACGAACAATAATTACATATTATACTTACTTGAATCTATGGTATCTCTGTACTTAATCTCCATTGCTGGTAATCCTGCTGTTGAGATTTCTCAGGATGAATTGCGATCGCTATTAGGGGAAATCGAAGCGGTATCAGATTCATCACTAGAGTATCAGCAAAATTCTAAGTTACCCAAAAGACGTTCGCAACAAATAGAAGCACAACCAATAACGGCTGAACAACCCATAGAGGTTTTACGTCAAATTGGACAACAACTAAGACAAGCAAGGGAATCTCAAGGTCTTTCTCTGATTGAAATCTCTTGTTCTACTTATATACCTATGTCTCATATAGAATCTATAGAAAAAGGTAATCTAGAATTATTGCCAGATGATGTGTTTGTCCGTAGTTTTATCAAGATGATGGGAAATAGTTTAGGGCTTGATGGTGAGAGCCTAGCTGCTTCATTACCTGCTGATGACAAGACTAAACCATTTTTAAAACCTAGTGAACAAACAACACAATCTTCATCCCAGCAATGGAGATTAAAAGTTAGCCCTATACATTTGTATATAGGTTATGCAACTTTGGTTGCCAGTGCTATCGGTGGTTTATCCTTCATATCCGGGCAATCAACTACTAGGAGTAATATCTATAGCGATCGCGTTACACCATCAACTCTATCATTATCTGACTCATCTGGAAATCATCAAGGAACTACCAAACCAGGAATCAAGTCAAATAATCGGCGTGTAAATAATATGGGAATTGATATTGCACCACCAGAAGAGCTGCAATAGGGTGCTTTAAACTGCGTCTACCTTGAAGAAGGTCGAAGGCTAATCAAAAGCTTCTACTTGAATTCAAAGCTACCATTTTCCATTTCTGCTAGGGCGTGTCAGTCAACCAGCCTCGTTGTATGTTTCCAAATTGCTTATTACTCCGGAAACTGTAGATATAGGGCTGAAGTAGAAAGTAGTAATCCTACAAGCAAAGGTTAAAAGGTTACAATCAAAATACAAACCATTCCTTTGCCTTTGTGATTCGCCTCTTGACGTTCTCCCCACGGATAGTTCCTGGGGGATTCTTGGTTCAACGATGCTCCTTAAAACTAGAAGGATTCAGGCTCGCCAAATAGAACCCTCACCGAACAATCTTACCTATCGGTGGATTTGTCCAGCTATGGCAACTAGCGGAGCGTGGGATGTATCTCCCCAAGCTTGAATTCCCGTGTGCCCCACGGTACTCAATCTTACAATAGCAGTTAATTCATATTCTACCAGAAAAGGACGGACAATTCATTGTCCGACGGGCTTATCCCCATAAATTGAATTTAGGGGCTTGCATCCTTTGATTCTCGGTCAAATTCCTGCATTAGTTTATCGAAGTCAGAAGTTTGAAGTCACCAGGTTTGAGCGTCCTGTTGTTCAAACTTCTGATGACTATAGGGGTCAAAAACTTCATCCCCTATGGGTTGTCCGTTTTGAGTTGGGGTCCTTTGTCCCTATCTCAAACCTTCTTCCTTCTTCCTTCTTCAATCACTATACGAAAAACTTGATCCTACTTACACCCCGTTCCCCAGGACAATGTCTCCTTTACTTCTTCTAAGGCTCCCAGCAAAGCTGTGGTCTTAATCATAAGTTAACCGGAAACTACCGATATGAAGGGAGTCACCACTCATCCTCATCCCTATCTGGGATATTAAATTTTTAAGAGTAACTGTAGTCTTGGTCACTATTTCAGAACCCTATTAAAAATATGGGGTAAAAACATCCTTGACAAATTGCATATGTTTGATTATTCTTGCGGTCGCAAACACAAAATATACATTGAAGCAATTCCTATGTTTTGGTTAATACAAATAAACTTCCCTCGTTACCCCTGCCAATCCGCAAATCCTCATCTATGTAGGTAATATCTAGCCATCCTTGCTGTTCGTTGCTGTTTAGAGGAAAATCAACTGCTAGAAATTTTTGACCAGCCTCAATCTGTTGGATAAAATCGTCTGGAGAGTTGTAACCAATTAAACGTTGTAATCCAATAATTGAACGTTCAAATTTGACATTTATACGTCTTTCACTAACAGCTTCAAATTTTGCAGCAACGCTAATTAAACCTTCTAGATAGGGTAGTCCAGAAATTTCTGCCAGGTTGTAAATACTATTAGTATTTACACGTATGTACTGATAAATTTGACCAACTTTGCTTAAGGGTAGGCGGTCTATATTTAAAAGCGATTTACTACTCGTGTATATTAGTCGCCAATTACCATCGAGCAAATGAGTCGCCGTTAAGGGACTAGGTGTGGGATTACTGTTTTCCAGATTGACGATCGCATCTGCAATAGCTTGTTTTTTGGCTTCGGTCGCCAGAAGACCACGATTTGTACCAGCGATCGCTTGTAAAAGGTCAGTTTTTTCTCTCATCACTTGTTACCTGGTAAACATCAGTATTAAGAAATTATTAAGCACTCAGGTATAGACCCATACCAAATACTAAATTCAATGTCACCATTTACCTTACCAAGGTTAAGTAAAAATTTATTTGTCGGATTTTCTGGTACAAGTCTTGAATGAATAACTAAAATGTGCTTAATCAAGTGATAGACTCTAAATGTCTATTTGATAATTCCCCTTTTTTTATTCGTCAATATGTTGAACTCTCCATTACGTGAAGCACCCCGCAACCAAAGAGCCGATATCATCCCATTAAAACAAGAGTCTTCCTTATTAGACTGGTTGCAATCGAGCGGTCGCTTAATAGCCCGTGATGTTCACGAACAAAAATCCTCAGAAGAGGAAGAAGATGTGGAGTCTATGTTGGGCGTTGAAGACGGCATCGGCTATGATGACGATGATTTCGATGATGATGAAGGGGACGACTAGTGGACCGAAGCCTGGGTATAGTGTAAAAACTACCATCCCAGCTATGTAATTTTTTAAAGTGTGGAGTGAAGGGAAAATTCTGTGGACGCTAAATTATCTCCCCAGCAAGGGTTAAATACTTCTGGCATCGCTTTGGCCTCCTTTCTAGGTGGAGGACTAACCCTAGCGGCGCTGATTTTGGACGGTATGGCAAATAGATCGCCTTGGCAACCTATTTCGCTTACCTTGCCACTATTATTATGTGCCCTGGCATCATCTGCTATGGGTTATGGGGTAATACCTGTATTACAAGGGATTAAGGCTGGACAAATTATCCGTGAAGATGGACCCCAGGCTCATTTAAAGAAGGCTGGTACGCCAACTATGGGTGGTATCTTCTTTGTCCCCACGGCGATATTAATTGCCTGTGCTTGGTCTCATTTTGCTACCGATGTACTGGCGGTTTCCGCATTAACACTGAGTTTTGGCTTCATTGGTTGGATCGATGATTGGCAAATTTTACGCCGTAAGTCCAACAAAGGTATATCGCCTCGGATGAAGTTAGCATTACAGATTAGTTCGGCAGCAATCTTTTGTTTGTGGTTGATGTTGACCCAACCAGCCAGTATTACCAATATCGCTTTACCATTGGGTATTTCCTTACCCTTAGGGTTGTTATTCTGGCCCTTTGCTGGGTTTGTGTTAGTGGCAGAGAGTAATGCGACTAATTTAACTGATGGGATTGATGGTTTAGCAGGTGGTACAGTAGCGATCGCATTATTAGCCTTGGGTGCGATGGTTGCTCCTACTTCCCCCGGATTGATGATTTTCTGCGCTTCCTTGAGTGGTGGTTGTTTGGGATTTTTGGCACACAATCGCAATCCAGCCAGGGTATTTATGGGAGATACAGGTTCCTTAGCATTGGGAGGTGCTTTAGCTGCGGTAGCACTGCTAACCAATAGCTTGGTAGGATTATTTATTCTCAGCGGTATTTTCTTTGTGGAAACCCTATCTGTAATGGCACAAGTAGGCTACTACAAAGCCACCAAAGGACCGGATGGTAAAGGCAAGCGATTGTTTAAAATGGCACCATTACATCACCATTTAGAATTGTCTGGTTGGTCTGAATTGCAATTAGTGGCTGTGTTTTACATTATCGCCGCGATTTTAGCTGTAACTAGTTTGATGATCAAGTAATAAGTAATAAGTAATAAGTAATAAGTAGGGTGGTCATTGCCGACGAAAACCATTATATGGTGGGCAATGCCCACCCTACAAATACTTATGTTTTTAAGTGCTCGCGCAGGCTACGCCAACACCAATCAAACTGGATTCCTATATTTGTTAACTTATACTGTCAATAATCAACAAAAATTAGCAATAAAATCCAAGAGTAGGCGTTAAATTGAAAGAGAACCTATATCGCCCTCTAATTTTGGAGAGAAGTGTTGCTATGAACACCTCTGCATCTGTCACCAGTGGCGGAAATCCCTGGAATTTTTTCAATTTTGACTTGACAGCACCCCAACCTTCCTTAGATGCTGATTTACTCAAACAGTTAGGGTTTATTCCAGGGTTAAAAGATATTCTCATGTTGCGACAGGTTCATGCCCTAGAACACGCCACAGTCTGGATTCTCAGTGAGTCAACAACCACACCGAATCAGGGCGATAACCAGCTTTTAGGGGGATTATCTACGGAGCAGGGATTTTACTTATACGGTGAGGTGAATATTAGCGATTTGCGCCGTGCTGTCAACCTCGCTCTCCATCGCCTGACTAGTGGAGAATGGAATTTAGCAGTACATCCCCGTTGTGGAACTAATGTATCTGTGGAAGCTATTTTGACTGCTGGTTTGGCTGTGGGTATGCATTTACTCCTACCAAGGGGACCAGTAGAACAATTGATTGGTTTGGGAGTAGCAGCAACAACAGCAGCAGAAATATCACCGGATGTGGGTTCTATGGTGCAAAAATATTTGACAACCGCAATTCCCTTCAATTTAGCGATCGCAAATATTACACCTACTCAAGATCATGAAGGACAACCAGCCTACTTTATCAGGGTTTATTGGCAAGAATGAGTCAAGTGAAGGAAGAAGGAAGAAGCAAGCATGTTTATCTTTATTTAATGTCAGGATAATAAATAAACTCTGGCGAACAAATTTAATAAAAAATTCCAATCATCAGCGTTCAATATACTATGAGAATTTGCTAATCTAGTATTTGGTAATGGGTAATGGGTAATAGGTAATGGGTAATTAGGTAATGGGTTTTTCCCAATTATCAATTACCCATGATTTTTTTATTTGAGCTACATCAAGTTTTTTATCACCATATAAAAATTAATTAAACATGAAAATAATCATAAATTTCTTGAGCTAAATGAGGTCCAATTCCTGGCACTTCTCCTAATTGTTGGGGTGTGGCTTGACGAATGTAATCAAGGGAACGAAAATGTGCTAAAAGCTGTTTTTGGCGATGATGTCCTAAACCAGGAATTTCCTCTAAATGCGATCGCTTGAATTTTTGACTGCGCTGTTGGCGGTGAAAACTAACTGCAAAGCGGTGTGCTTCATCCCGTAAGCGTCTTAGTAGTTGTACCCCCGGTTGTTCTGCATCAGTTTTCAGGGGTTGGGACTCTCCTGGGAGAAAAATTTCTTCCCGTTGCTTGGCTAAACTGACAACTCGTAACTCGTCTAATAAGTTCATCTCTTGTAGAACAGCAACTACAGATGATAGTTGACCTTTGCCACCATCAATCATAATTAAATCGGGCCAGTCAGGACTTCCCACCCGTTGCAATTGGGGATCTTCTACATACTTACGGAAACGACGCTGAATCACCTCCGCTAAACTGGCAAAATCATCTGAGTGTCCGATGGTAACGTGGGGATTTTTGATTTTGTAGTGGCGATAGTGTTGCTTGGCTGGTAAACCATCCATAAATACCACTTGGGAAGCCACTGCATTACTGCCCTGGATGTGGGAGATGTCGTAACCTTCAATGCGGTGGGGTAATTCGGGTAAATCCAGAATAGCAGCCAAATCTTCCATTGATTGTTGGTTACGTTTGCCCTGTTTTTCCATTCTTTGCAATTCATATTCAGCGTTACGCTCCACCATTTCCACTAATTCTGCCTTAGTTTGGCGTTGGGGAGATAAGATAGTCACCTTCCTCCCTTTACGCTGAGTCAACACCTCCGCTAACATTTCCCCTTGTGGTAACTCATGCTGTACCAAAATTTCCGTGGGAATTTCCACCGCATCGGCAGTTTGGTAATGTTCCTCCAATACCCGTTGTAAAATTGCACCGGGTTCGGCATGGCCATTGGCTACAAACCCCAGTCTTCCCACCAACTTACCGGCGCGGATCTGGAATAATTGAATACAAGCCTGTTCTGCATTTTTTGCTAGAGCGATCGCATCCCTGGAAACGGTATCATCAGGAAGGGAAACTTTTTGTTCTGTAGTGAGGGAATTTAATCCCACAATGCGATCGCGTATTTTAGCGGCTACTTCAAAATCCAGGTTTTCCGCCGCTTGTTCCATTTGTTCGGTGAGAATGCCAATCAACTCCTGGGTTCTTCCCTGGAATACCATCACCACCTTCTGGACAATTTGACGATATTCTTCCGGGGAAATCAATTGTTGACAAACCCCCGGACATCGTCCTAAATCATAATTTAAGCAAGGACGGTCTTTAAATAGGGGTTGTCGTCTTTGTCTGAGGGGGAAAATCCGCTTGCACAGGTGTAATACCTCCCTGAGTAGGCGAGAATCTGTATAGGGTCCGTAGTATTTATCCTTTACCTGACCGAGTTGACGCTTACGGGTAATAAAAATTCGGGGATAGTCTTCCGACCAAGTAATACAAACATAGGGGTATTTCTTGTCATCTTTGAGCAACACATTGAAATATGGTTGGTGTTGCTTAATTAAATTCGCCTCCAATGCTAAAGCTTCCGCTTCCGTATCAGTGACAATAAACTCAATTTCTGTCACTTGTTTTACCATAGTGGCGATGCGATCGCTTAACCGTTGGGACTCACGGAAATAGGAACGAACCCGCGAGCGTAATTTACGAGACTTACCTATATATATAATGCGATCGCTACCATCCCGCATCAAATACACCCCTGGTTCCGGTGGAATTTCTCGCAAACGGCTTTCTAAAAGCTGGGGTTGTTTTAAGAGTGGTAATGTGTGTGCAGATGTAGTCATATCGTTTCCGGTTCAAGACCTATCTTTGATCAGTCGTCGATGTTTAGATCCCCGACTTCTTAAAGAAGTCGGGGATCTGTTACCCCAGTGAGCGGTTAAAGAAGGGTATTACATAAAAATTGGGATGCTGCCTAAAGGATAGAAGTCCCCATGATATTGTGACATCCTCCCACACCAAATCAGAGATTATGGTGTGGGCGTATCCCTTTCTTACGATTGGGCTTTCGTTTAAACTCTTGGAAAGAATTAACTAACAATAATCATCAACAATTATGGCTAAATACATCATGTGGGGAAGCTACTGCGATAACGTGCTGGAAAAACGCGCCCCTTATCGTCAAGCACATCTAGATGGATTGACAAAACAAAAAGAATCTGGCGTACTCATTACCATTGGTCCCACCAAGGATATCACTCAAGTTTTTGGCATTTATGAGGCGGAAGATGAAGCTACTGTGCGTCAGTTAGTGGAAAATGACCCTTATTGGCAAAATGGGATTTGGACTGAATACTCTATCAAAGAGTGGATTCAAGCATTTTAAATTCGTGCTGGTGGTTTAACCTCTGACGCGAAATTCCCCAACCTTCTCTAAGGTGGGGATGGATAATAATCCTAAATCATTCTGACAATCATCGACATCGAAGACTACCACTAAGGGACAGAATAGGGGGAGATAGGAGTATGAGTCAGAAGCTAGTAGCAGCAAGAGTACCAACACCAGGACGCATGTTGAGCCGAGAATTAGAAGCCCGTGGCTGGAGGCGTTACTATTAAATAATTTTCTTACCAAACCGTTTCAAATATCTCCAAATATCCACAAGAGAAATGTTCAGGTTTGGAGAGTTTATTGACTAAAGCGTATGTCTCCCCAAAAGAAGCAGCAGAACATTATGGAGTCAGTATTACCACCCTTAGAAGATGGGATAAAGAAGCTAAATTGTGCTAATATAGGCAGAGTTAGTAACTTGTTTCAC
>JASJDS010000054.1 GCA_030065055.1 Calothrix sp. MO_192.B10 | reverse complement strand
AACCGTGACAAGAAAAGTGGAGATAATTAGCTTGCTTTAATTGTGTTGCAGCTTGAGATAAAGCAGCTTTTGTGGCTTGTTTTTTGGGTAATACTTGATGGGAGGGGAAGTAAGATAATATGGCTTCTACTTCCAAATCTGTGAAATCAAGGTCTTCTGTCGGATTTTGAATCGCAAATAGGTTTTGGAAATCAGGACGTTGACGCTGTTGTACCTGTTGCAGTAATTGACAACTGGGTGCGTAACTCACACCACCAGGAAATAAATCTAGAATACAACAGGAATCTAGATTATTTTGACTTGTTACCGGTAGTGTATGAAGGGGGAATAAATGCAGGAACCAATGAGGAATTAATATGAGTTTATTGCAGTGGTTTGGTATCTGATTTAATATTTCATCAATATGCAAAATTGAAGCTAATTTTTTGAGTTCTTCCCCTAAATTATGCTGCCATTGGTCTTTTTGACTGTAGTAGTTCTGCAAATATTGAGTTCCCCAATTTCCCAAATATTCTCTATCTTTTGATTGGGATTGCCAAACAGTTACCTCTCCTTTTTGTGTGACAATAAACGCCAGAATTTTATCGTCGAGAATATACCATTCAATAATGGCTGTATGTTTATCTAAAGTAGGCTGGAAGGAATCAAATTTGAAACCATAACCAACAGGTAAATAGCGGTTTTGCAATTCATTTCGCTGTCGTCGCAATTCTTGGAGACGTTTTGCTAAGTCTTGGGGATTTTCCGCTTTACTATTTTGGATTTGATATTGTCCTGCGGCTATTTCATCTCTGTATGTCTCTAGTTGAGTGACCACATCCGAAGGGAAGAAAGTTTTAGAATCGCGTTCGAGAATTTGTTCAACTAAATTGCGGGTTTTACTACGTTCAACATATTCAATTGCTGTTGTAATATTACTTAATTCCAGGCAAACTTCTACCATACTGATATAAAGTTTATTCCACTCTTCCGCTTGTTTACGTTTGGTCTCTTCACCAGAAACGATTTCCTCCCGTAAAGATTCTAATGTAGCAATGGCAGAGTCAAAGGTGCTGTAAGCTGAGGTAAAATTATTTGCTTCTTGATAAACTATCCCCAGATTGAATAAGGTTTCTGCATGTTCTTGGGGAAAAGCTTCTACAGTATAAACTTTCAAAGCTTCTTGCCAAAAAGCGATCGCTCGCTCTAAATTTTCAGTTTCTTCCCCTCCGATTCTGTGAATGTAAGCAAGACCCAGATTATTTTGTATATTTGCCCAATCTTCGGGAAAAGCATCAAAAGTCATCACCTCCAAGGCTTGAGTACAACAAGCGATCGCCTGTTCTAAATTCTCTCCTTTTTCCCCGGCAATTCTGTAAATGTAAGCAAGACCTAGGTTCATCTGTGTCCTCGCCCATTCATAGGGAAAAAGGTTGCAGGTATATTCTTTTAAAGCCTGGTTATAATAAGCGATCGCCTGTTCTAAATTCTCTCCTTTTTCCCCGGCAATTCTGTTAGTGTAAGCAAAACCCAGATTATTTTGTGTCCTCGCCCATTCATAGGGAAAACGGTCGCGGGTATATTCTTCTAGAGCCTGGTTATAATAAGCGATCGCCTGTTCTAAATTCTCTCCTTTTTCCCCGGCAATTCTGTTAGTGTAAGCAATACCCAGATTATTTTGTATAGTTGCCCATTCATAAGGAAAACGCTTTTGGGTATGTTCTTCTAAAGCCTGGTTATAATAAGCGATCGCCTGTTCTAAATTCTCCCTTTTTTCCCCAGCAATTCTGTTAGTGTAAGCAAGACCCAGATTATTCTGCGTCCTCGCCCATTCATAGGGAAAACAGTTTTGGGTATATTCTTTTAAAGCCTGGTTATAATAAGCGATCGCCTGTTCTAAATTCTCCCTTTTTTTCCCGGCAATTCTGTCATTGTAAGCAATACCCAGATTATTCTGCATCGTTGCCCATTCATAGGGAAAACGGTTGCGGGTACGCTCTTCTAAAGCCTGAGTATAACAAGCGATCGCCTGTTCAATATTTTCTGTCTTCTCTCCTATGATTCGATTACTGTAGGCATTACCAAGATTATTGTGCGTAGCTGCCCAATTTTGAGGGAAAGCTTGGCGGGTATAAACTGTTAAAGCAGCAGTATAAGCAGCAATAGCATTTTCAATATTTTCTGCTTTCTCTCCCCGGATTCGATCGCGGTAGGCAGCACCGAGATTATATTGTGTCATTGCCCAATTTTGAGGAAAAGCTTGGCAGGTGTAAACTGTTAAAGCATCAGTATAAGCAGCAATAGCATTTTCAATATTTTCTGCTTTCTCTCCCCGGATTCGATTACTGTAGGCATTACCAAGACAAACTGTCGTTTGTGCCCATTCATATGGAAAAGCTTCACGGGTTCTAGCCATTAAAGCGGCAGTATAAGCAGTAATCGCATTTTCAATGTTTTCTGCCTTCTCTCCCCGGATTCTATAAAAGTAGGTAATACCCAGATTATTTTGTGTCATTGCCCAATCTTGGGGAAAAGCTTCATGGGTTGTGACAATTAAAGCAACAGTATAAGCAGCAATGGCATTTTCAATATTTTCTGCCTTCTCTCCCCGGATTCGATTACTGTAGGCATTACCGAGATTATTTTGCGTTTGTGCCCATTCATAAGGAAAAGCTTGGCGGGTTCTGACAATTAAAGCAGCAGTATAAGCAGCAATGGCATTTTCAATATTTTCTGCCTTCTCTCCCCGGATTCGATTACTGTAGGCATTACCGAGATTATTTTGCGTTTGTGCCCATTCATAGGGAAAAGCTTGGCGGGTTCTGACAATTAAAGCAGCAGTATAGGCAGCAATGGCATTTTCGATATTTTCTGCTTTCTCTCCCTGAAGCCTATTCCAATAGGCAAAACCGAGATTATTTTGCGTCATTGCCCATTCATAGGGAAAAGCTTGGCGAGTGAAGACTGTTAGTACAACTTGATAGCCAGCTATGGAAATTTCCATATTCGTGGCTTTGTTACCCAAGGGGAATTCGCTAAGTTTGATGCTAAAAAGTATGATAACTGTTCCTACGTATTTCTTTTGATCTACTTCTGCTTCCTCTAGCGTATTTGTCCCCCAACGGCGTAATATTTCTGCAAATACTCCGTCCAGTTTGTCTGTATTCTTTGCTAGTAAGGGGTAAATCACCTGTGGGTTACCGTTACTGTCTGCGGTTGCTTGTAAGACCTCCATCAAGAATTCATAATATGCCTGTGTCTCTTCCTTACTGAGAGATTGCAAATCTATCTCAGTGTCTCGATTCAATGCTTCCCTGAGATAACTTGCCAAACCTTGCAACCAATTCGCCGTATTCTCATTTCCCTGTTGCAAACACATTTGCACTGCTGCTTCTACCGTCTCTAAGAAGCCAGCATCCAGTAAATTTTGGTTTGCGATGAAAATTTCTTGAATTTCATCGTTACTACGACAATTCAACAGGTTTTGTATTAATTGCAGATAGGCTTGTTGACGCTGTTGGTTCATAGATAAGCGCGAGCTATTACACTTTTGGCTATGATAAAAATCCAGCTTTATTTTCCTAATTTACGGAATAATAAGTCCAAAAGTTCATATTTTGATGCTCTGATCGCTCACTCCCGACCCCCTCACAATCTCCAGCTCAAGCCACATCCACAATTTTAACTACCTTCCCATCGCTATCATCTGGCTCATATTCCAACAAATCCCCAGGCTGACAATCCAAAGCCTGACAAATCCCATTCAACCTTTCTGGCGTTAATCGCGGCATTTCGTCAACTTTGCGAAGCCTGTAAACTGAGTTTTCAGTGCTGATTGAACTGCGTTCAATGACGCTCGTCGGTCAATTCGTCATTGCCCAAAAATTCATCCCACACTGCCTTTCAGGTCAGATGTGGGGCTTCTTTTTGTTTGAGGTAAAAAATCGGCGACATTAATTTGTTAACGGATGCATGGATTAAATCGGGATGACAGGATTCGAACCTGCGGCCCCTTCGTCCCGAACGAAGTGCGCTACCAAGCTGCGCCACATCCCGTTATTATGGCAACAATATTGGCAAATCATACCATAAAAATCAATAGATTGGTGACATACTCTTACACTGATTGCAAGCAATATAGTGTAGGCTTCTCAGCGACTCCTGCTACTGCATAGGACATTGACTGAGGAACGAAGAATTAAGAATGCAGTTGGGGGAAAATTTTGCTCATTCTAAATTTTATCAGCCTAGCCCTTGAGCGGGCGGCTACGCCAACGGGCAGGGCATCTATGCTGGAGTCAGGAGGCAGGAGTCAAAGATAAGTTTTAACGTAAGCGATGAATGCCTTGCCCAAACTGGGTTTAGGAACCCCAGTAAATCATAGATTTACTGCTCTACAATTACTGGGGGTCAGAATCCCCCTGTAATTAAACCTTCTTCCTTCTTCAACTCAACCAGTACGAGGAATACGCTCAATTTCAGCATAACCACTGAATACCAGTTGTTTCCCTTGGGTTTCTAGACGGTTGAGTCGCATTTTCACCCCATCAAGATCGAAACGATCTAAATCAACCATATTATCTAAAATTTCCACTAGTGCCGTGCTTAAGGTTTGTGATCTTTCCCTTTGTGCTTCTGGCACGCTATCTAGGTTGATTTCCGGATTTTGGAAAGATACCCGTCGCCGTTTCTCAATGGCAACACTTACCGTCATATTTAGGGGTACTGGCTCGCCATTACCTAAATCTGCCTGTGCGAGTATCTGTAAACGATTTTCTGGCAATAGCTGCACCTTTACTCCTGTAAAAGAAACAGGCTTACCATCAGATAATTCGTTCAAACTAGGTAAATTCAGATTAATTAAGCGTTTTTTGACTAATTCAGCTTGAAAAGAATTATTAATACCTACTTCAGATAATATTACTTGGGCAATAGCTTGGGTAGGTTGCTTCAGACTTAGTTTGCCACTCATCACCGAACTGAAGTCAATGGCAACAGCATCAGTCTCAAAGGACATTTCCTCAACCGCAAACTCTCTGCGTATCACCAAACCACGACCATTCATTTTGAAGCTGTCAATGCTGCCTTGCAAAAGCTTGCTAGAGGGATAGCAGCGGACAGATACATCCACCGACTCGCTTTGGGAAAACAAGTGGCGAATAGTTTGGCTTGCAACTGTGTTGAGCATCTTTTCCCCCCAGTCTGTGCCTTTGGATTCTGTAAAACCAGTTAGTCCGCCGAACATTTGAGTCCAATTCTCTAGAAGTTCTTTGTACTTTTGTAACAAATTGTGAAGAATAGAGCAACTGTCTAGAGATTTATTTTGCTAATGATGGTGAGTGAAATAGTTGATGAGTTTGATTTGGCTGGTAATCCAGACAAATCTTGGGAAGATATTTTACCAGAACTACAAGCAGCCAATCTTAGTCCTGTATCAATCGAAGCGATCGCTCGCTACTCATATCAAATCTCCCCCCTCTTTGGAAACGCTACTAGAACAAATCAATCATGATTTTGCTGCATCTGTGCCTAGCTCAGGGTCAAAAAATTGCTCAGATGGATGGAGTAGTTACTCCAGAACAAGCTCAGGTATTAGCTTTAATTAACGCAAAATTAAACACCAGTATCAGTCGAGAAACTCAACTAGTTTAAATATTTGTAAAGTTTATCTACATTCAAGTTACTTCTATTTTTTTAGTTTATGATTGACAGTAGGTCTATACAACATAATTGATATTTTTTAACTTTTCTTCTCTTTTACTTAACAATTAGAGGAATTTTATTTAGTCTTAGTAGTTATAGTAGTCTTGCCGAGCAAATGGTCAGCAATCGGCGATCGTCAATTACTAAAAGAACCTCCTTCTATTTGCTGGTTCCTAAGATATTTCATTGCTGGACTACTAGTCCATAAAGCCGGAAAAAACACCCACTTGATCGCAAATTTTGTAGTGACAAGAATCACGAATGGCTATGATTAAGATCCTATATTTAACAGCTATGAATCCACATAATTGTAAGTACTGAACTCTAGCCGAGTCATTAATAGGGAACACACTAATTGCCGACAGTCTCTTCCTATGGGGTCTGTCGGCTTTTTACTGTTGGCTCACTCTATAAACTGCCCCCAGCAAAGCTGCCCCCTGGCTATATTAAATTTCCCCACAATCAGTGTGTAACCTGACAAATAAATGCCATAGCCACTACTGAATGTGGGGAAGTTGATTCTTAAAATCAGGTGTGGTGGGAGTCCTCTGGTGGAAGAAAGATAGATGTTAAGTGACGCTTCCCAAGGGATTTGCCCCAGGAGCCTAACATAACTAATTTGCTTTTAGGACATTCCTTGAATAATAAAATCAAAGTAGGGAGCTGTTTCAGCACCGTCTTCTTTATTTAGTAGATCCAGGGAAGCCATTTTCAAGGACTTGATTGCTTCTACCATTCCCGCTAGGGGCACACCCAAAGAATTATACATTTCCCGCGCTCCCAACAAACCAATGGATTCAATTGGTTCTTTATCACCACTCAATACACCATAGGTAACGAGTCGTAAGTACCAACCGAAATCACGGATACATTGGGCACGTTCCCGTTTTCCGTAAGCATTACCACCTGGGGCAATAAAGTCAGGGCGTTTTTGCCACAATTGTCTAGTTGCTTCTTGTACTATTTTCTTTTCATTTTCAGTCAGGGTAGAGACGATACGCATCCGTTGCTCCCCTGTTTTCAAGAAGTCTTGAATATTTTTTAACTCACCGCTACTGGGGTAGCGCAATTCATCGTCAGCTTTGAGAATAACTTGGCTTACTACAGTCATGATTTTTGTAATGACATGAAATCTTATTTGCTAGTTTAGCGACTCTCAGGTACACAAGGGAAGGAGTGAAAGAGTGAAGGAGGGAAGGAGAGAAGGAGTAGGGGCGCATTGCGTGCGCCCTGGAGTGAAGGAGGGAAGGAGTGAAGGAGTAGGGGCGGGGTTTCCCCACCCGGAGTGAAGGAGGATGAGTAGGGGCACTGCGGCTTGCGCCTAGGAGGAAAGGAGGGATGAGGTGATGAGTTGATGGGATGATGAGGGGATGGGGTGATGTATAACAATCCAAAATCTAAAATCTAAAATCCAAAATTGATATGGCTAATTGGCAACAAGGTGAATTAATCGAAATTGATATTACCGATCTCAGTGATACTGGAGATGGGGTGGGACGTTGGCAAGAGCGGGTAGTGTTTGTACCTGATACTGTTGGTGGCGATCGCATTATGGTTCGTTTGGTACATACAAAACGCCAATATGGTTATGGAAAACTGGAAAAATTGCTCCAACCATCCCCCCACCGTATCCGACCTAGTTGTATTGTGGCGGATAAGTGTGGCGGTTGTCAGTGGCAACATATCAATTATGATTACCAATTACAAGCTAAACGCAACCAAGTAATCCAAGCTCTAGAACGGATTGGTGGCTTCCATCAAGTATCTGTAGATCCCGTCCTCCCTGCACCATCTCCTTTCCAATACCGCAATAAAGCTACCTATCCCCTGGGTTTATCCGCAACCGGAAATGTACAAGCTGGATACTACCAAAAAGGTAGCCATAAGTTAATTAATCTGAACCAATGTCCAGTGCAAGACACTCGTTTAAATCCATTCCTGGCAGAAATTAAACAAGATATTCAAAAGCGCGGTTGGCAAATATACGACGAACGGCGACATCAAGGACAAATCCGCCATCTGAGCTTACGCATTGGTCGTCGCACAGGGGAAATTTTACTCACCCTGGTAGCAAAATCGAACAAGATACCAGGTATTGAGGAACAAGCACAAGAGTGGTTAGACCACTATCCCCCATTAGTAGGAGTAATGTTAAACCTGAATTGCGATCGCACTAATGCCATTTTTGGCAAGTCAACCCACTGCATTGCTGGAGTTCCCTATCTGCGAGAACAATTTGCTGGTTTGGAATTCCAGATACGAGGTGATACTTTTTTCCAAGTTTACACAGAAACAGCCGAAGCCCTACTGGAGGTGATTCAATCCCAATTAAATTTACAAGGTGATGAGGTACTAGTTGATGCCTACTGCGGCATTGGCACCTTAACTTTACCCTTAGCAAAACAAGTACGCCAAGTTACCGGATTGGAAGTCCAAGACTCAGCAGTAGCACAAGCAACTTTAAATGCCCAACACAATGGCATTGAAAATGCTAACTTTCATGTGGGAACAGTAGAAAAATTACTACCCCAAATGAAAATTAAGCCAGATATTGTGTTGCTCGATCCACCCCGTAAAGGATGCGATCGCACCGTAATTGAAACCTTACGACTCTCAAAACCCAATCGCATAGTCTACCTAAGTTGTAAAGTAGCTACCCTAGGGCGTGACCTAAAATTACTTTGCCAAGATGGTATGTACACCCTCAAACGCGTACAACCTGCGGATTTTTTCCCCCAAACTTCACACGTGGAAGTTGTTGCCTTCTTGGTACTGTCCCACTCTGTTGACATTCTCCCCACGCCTAGAAGGGGGGGATTCTAAGAATCACTTCTTAGGTTTCCTCTTTGAAGCGACTCGACTTGCCCAGAGGAGTTTCCCCACCCGTGCAGAGGTCGATGTCTCCAGAGGCGATTAACGTTCCTGTGTGCCCCACAGTACGGAGTCCTATCTCAAGTATGTTTCGTGCAGCATTCCAATCTCGGTCTTGAATATGTCCACAATGAGGGCAAACATGAGTTCTAGTACTAAGAGACTTTTTGACAACTTCACCACAGTTAGAACAATTTTGGCTAGTTCCATGAGGTGGCACAGCAACAGTGACCACCCCAAAAACTTTGCCAAAATATTCAACCCATTGCCTAAATTGCGTCCATGCTGCATCACTAATCGACTTAGAAAGGTGTCTATTCCTGATCATATTTCGCACCTTCAAATCCTCATAGGCTACCAAGTCGTTAGACTGGACTACGCACCTTGCCGTCTTCACAGCAAAGTCTTTACGCTGCCTACTTACTTTGAGGTGCTTACGAGCCAGTACCTGTCTAAGCTTGACTCTATTTTTAGAACCCTTCTTGGTCTTAGAAAAACGGCGTTGCAACCTTTTCAAAGACTTTTCACTTTTACGGAGATGTCGTGGGTTTTCAACTTGATTACCTTCACTGTCAGTCAAAAAGTGATTCAATCCAACATCAAGTCCGATAGTTTTACCAGTTGTTTCTCGCTTATTCAACTCTTTGGTGGTTGATACAAAACTGGCAATAATAACCATCAGCACGACGTACAACCCGCACCCTTTTAAACTGCTTGAGTTGATAAAAGTGCAGGTCGCGGGTTCCCCAGAGCTTAAAGGTTCCTGCTTCAAAGCCATCACTAGAAGTGATGTAGCGACGGTCACTACTAAGTTTCCATCCACTAGTTTTGTACTCAACACAACCATGAGTTTGTTCTTTTTTGAAGCGTGGATAACCCTTCTTCCCTGGCTTGTTCTTCTTGCAGTTGTCAAAAAACCGAGCAATTGCGCTCCATGCTCTTTCAGCAGAAGCTTGCCTAGCCATAGAGTTCAATTTAGCAGCCCAAGGAAAGTTTTCGTCGGCAGCGAGTACAGCACAATAAGCACTCAACTGGTACCTGCCAACACCACGGTTATCCATCCAATATCTGAGGCAGGCGTTGCCGGGGTTCCCCCGGTTGTAGCAAGTGGCGTTAGAAATTAGGGGCTTTGGTCGCGTTTCCGGTAAAGATACTTAATCTTAAGTACAACATCATCTTTACAATTAGTAGTCTAATGCATAGTGAAAATGCTAGAATCGGATTAAGCCAAAATATATAATTCTTTTTTTGCAAAAACTTTAAAGTTGCATCGGCTCTTAAAGATATGAACAAGGTTGTTGAAAGTGCAAATTAGTACACATAAGAGGAGACAAAACTCGAAAAAACTATAAAGCATCTTTCTAAAGTGATGGAGGCTTTTTAAATTTAATGACTACTGTTACCTATGAGAGCAACCGTTCATTATTATTTAAAGTCAATGCTCCCTAGCATTTTCAAAATTTAGTTCTCCAGGCGCGAGTTTGTAGAAAACACAACCACCTAACAAATAAATCGGGGTGTGAGTGACACCAAACTGATGTCTAGCTAACTCTGAAAGCTATGGGGTTTCTCTTGTGATTACAATTTCACTCCGTCCAGTTGGACGCAACTGGGGCACAATTAGCTTTGCCTCAACCCTATATCTCTGTCCAATTTTAGATTTACTCCTGGCAGAGATTCCCACAAAAATGCAAGCAGAACTGCGTCTAGGACTTCAAGAAGCCCTAGTTAACGCAGCCAAACATGGTAACAATCTAGATCCTGGGAAAACAGTTATAGTCCGTTTTTCCTTAATTGATGATCGCTATTGGTGGATCATATCAGACCAAGGTAGGGGTTTTCATCCCGCCTGTAGCCAAGATCAGAATCCCACAGAATATTTACCCCCAGAGGAGTCAGAAAGCGGTAGGGGTTTATGTATTCTGCATCAAATTTTCGATCAAGTAGAATGGAACCGCAAAGGGACAGAATTAAGACTGTGCAAACAGTTAGAAAACCGACCACGGATTCCACTACTATCACGTAACTAATACAAGAAGTAAAAAGTAAGAAGTAAAAAGTAAAAAGTAAAAAGTAAAAAGTGGGGTACCCTCAAGCATAGCAGAGGGTTGAAAGGGAGAATACTTATTGTTTAACTAATTCTGCGGAATTCCCCAACCTTCTATAAGGTGGGGATGGATAGCAGGGCAATTGAGAGGTACATCAAAGTTGGATGTCCGCTTTCATCAAATCCGGAAAAATCTGCCAGCCTCCGGAAAAATCGCCCCAGTGTACCACACATAAAACCTGGTAATTTCTGGTAAAGGGCGATTTTTCCGCCAAGATATATGCCGCACTTGGCACTTCCAAGTAATAAAATATCCAGCCCTCGCGTTCCGCCTTCGGTGGCGGAACGCCCATAATTCCTCGGGTTTGCCCAAAATATATTTGATAGGGCTGGATATTTTATTTTTTGGATCTCCCTAAACCAATAAACTGCTGATGAGGCTGGCAAACTTTTCCGGATTTGATGAAAGCGGCTGTCTGGGAAATCGGCAAACTTCACATTCGTCAGTTGTGGTTCCCGATGAGATCCAATTTTGCCCGCACTGCTTGAATATCTTGCCACATCAGCCATTTAGGACTACCCCTCTCCCTTGAGGGATTGCGTAACAAGTAGGAAGGGTGGAAAATCGGCATACACAAACATCCTTCCCATTGAATCCAAGTACCGCGAATTTTGGTAATTCCCCGTTTGTCACCAATTACCCCTTTTACTGCTGTTGCCCCTGCCAATAAAATGATTTTGGGATCTACTAAGCGAATTTGTTCTAAAAGATAGGGTTTGCAAGCAGCAATTTCCTCTGAAGTCGGAGTTCTGTTTCCAGGAGGACGGCAGTTATTTACATTACAAATGTATACATCTTTTTCTCTATCTAACTGCACCGATGCCAGAATTTTATCTAGTAATTGTCCTGCTCTACCTACAAATGGCAATCCTGTTTCATCCTCATTTTGTCCCGGTGCTTCCCCCACCACCATAATTGATGCTGCGGGATTACCGCGAAAAATAACAGCATTTTGCCGAGTATTTCCCAACTCGCAGCGATGACATTGCTGACAATGTTTTTTCAACTCAGTTAAATTTTCATAGGTTCCTGGAGGAATGGGAATTTTCGAGTTTGTGGGTATGAGTTCTTTTTGTCCTGGTTGGGAATACTCAAAAAGACTGAGTTGATTGTTGCTACTCATGGGAACTGGGATTTATACAGATACGCCTGATGCTTGCAGTTAAGTATGTTTGTATGAGATTTCAATAATTTTATTTATTAATAATTAATTATACATTCATCCAGACCATCTACTCATGATATGCTAGTGCTTTTGTGTATTCCCCTAAGGCATAGTAAGCTGCTTTGAGACTAGCAAGGGCTTTTTTCTCGCTACGACTATTTTCAGTTTTCCTTGCTAATTCTAAACATTGTTCGTAGTAGACAATCGCACCTCGGTAGTCTCCTTCAGCTTCATAAGCTATACCTAAATGTTTCAGGCATTGTTCCTCGGTACGTCTATCTTCAATCTCTTGAGCTAATTTTAAACGTTGTTCGTAATAAAAAATTACTTGATCATATTCCCCTAAACCATAGTACGCCGTGGCAATATTCTTGAACAATTGAATCAATATACGGGACTTGTTCAGGCGGGATGCAATTTCTATAGATTTTTGATAGTAAGCGATCGCTCCCTCAAAATTATTGGTAGCATAGTAAGCATTACCAAGGTTCTTGAGTACCTGCTCTTCACCCCATTGCTCTTGGAGTTCCTGTGCAATTACCAGACTTTGCTCATAACATTCTATTGCCAAAGGAAAATTTTCAGAAAACCTGTAGGCTAGTCCTAAATTATTTAGGGTTGCTACCAAGCTCTTTTTATCATCTAACTGCTTGACTATTTCCAAACACTGATGTAATGAATCAATCGCTGGTTCGTAATCAGCTTGGTGACGGTGAGCATTACCTATACAAGAAAGCACCTGTTGTTTAATCTTTGGTTTCGGTTCTAAAGATAAACATTCCTTACCGTAGCTAATAGTACTTTTGTAGTCGCCGCAGTTATAAGCCACCAATGTCAAACTACAGAGAACTTTTGCTTGTAGTGCTGACTCTCCTTGTGCTTGAAATTCTGGATATGATTTTTGGAAAAATGTCATGGCATCCGCAAGATTACCCTCTTTTTGCTGCTCGATGCCTTTCTCAAATAACCGATATGCAGTTAATAACTCCTCATCACCTGACTGGAGATGTAGGTTGTGACTTCCACTATTCCAATTAGTGTCAGATGCTTCTACAGACATCGTATTATTCGAGTTGGGATTCCATCCACCTTTCCACATTGACTGCTCCCTATTTAACAATTGTCAGTTTTATCACCTGGGTTTAAGTCCCCCACCTGCCCGTCGTCAGGAATGTGCTTCCTACGAAGGAACTGCGCTCTAAGGGTCGCTATGCCGTAGGCTTTACACTGGTTTCATTTGGCGATCAATTTATATTTCCCAAAATGATAAAAGCTATTTACATTTCCAGAGAGAATTTTGAACTAGTCTGTAAAGTTAGCTTCAAATTTCCATGATTAATTCTGCTAATTTTACTGAGGCAGAGGCATAAATTATGCATTTTTTTGTGCAGAATTTATTTTAAAATAATTACCAACATATAGATGTTTATTGATCATTTAACATAGGACGACCGCGATCGCAACTAAAATCTCATGTTATATAGTATCAGCATATACCAAGAAACACTTATTTAAAGAGATGATGAATGTTATGTATTTGCTGCAGTTTACATATTTATACGGTGTAAATAAAAATAAGAGGGTTGAATTTTCCCGATACCACCAAATTAATGCTGTGGTTAGAACAAGTAACAATTAGGGGAGAAATAGGATACAGATGAGAGATATTTATCTGTTGGCAGTCAGTGTGTTGACAGGATTGAGCTTACCAACGTCGGCTTTACCACAATCCTTACTGATGGAAGGGAATAATCATCAATCGGGACGGGATGTGAAAGATAATTCACCAACAAGTACCAACAGTAAGATCAAAGCTGTACCCGAACTCTCGCCACCGGAATTTAGCCAGCCAAGGGCTTCTAACCCAGCTAACTCATCTGCTCGTACTCAAGTACGAATTAGCCGCAAAGTTAGTTCTGGTCCTCAAATGTACTATCAAAGGTTAGCAGCTTTGAGAGCAGGACATATTTATACGCGCTTAAGTGCTGAGAAATGGTATCCATCTTCAGTTCCCAATAACCGCTTACGTCGGTTAACCTATGGTGATTGGAAAACTTTGTTAGCCATGGAAGCCAAAGCTATGGCTGATGGTCAGGGAAATAATCGCCTAGGTATTTTGCTTGGTGATTCTTTAAGTATGTGGTTCCCCAAGGAAAAATTACCTCATGGTCAATTGTGGTTGAATCAAGGAATCTCTGGAGATACTTCCACAGGAATTTTAAAAAGACTATCTTATTTTTCAGCTACACGACCCCACAGTATTTATATCATGGCTGGCATCAATGATTTACGCAGGGGTACAAAAGCAAAAACAATTATTAATAATCATCGGCTGATTATTCGCCGTTTGCGCCGAACTCATCCCAAGGCTGAAATTATTATTCAATCAATTCTGCCAACTCGCAGACCGAGTCTACCCAATAATTATATTCGTTACATTAATAAACAACTAGCGATCGCTGCTCAACAAGAGGGTGCTACATTTGTAAATATCCACAATTGGTTTACAGATTTTCAAGGTAATCTGCGATCAGAGTTAACCACAGATGGATTGCATTTGAGTGAAAAAGGTTATGAAGTCTGGCGTTTAGCATTACAAAAACCAGAGTATAAGTTTACGACTTTGGAAATACTCAATTTGTCTTTGATCGATTTTTGGCAAAAATCAGAACTGGGACAAGTTAAGTAATAGAGGGAAGGAGGGAAGGAGGGAAGGAGTGATGGAGTGATGGAGTGAAGAATTAAGAATGCAGAATGCAAAATGAAGAAAAATAATTCTAAATTCTAAATTCTAAATTCTAAATTCTAAATTCTAAATTCTAAATTCAGGTGTTGTCTGACTCTCCCACTCTCTCCCAAGTCCTAGATGTTAAGCTAAAAAACAATTGGCAAAGAAATAGCCAGGTATAGAACCAAGCCTTCTTTACCAAGGGAAATTTATTGTATTAAAGAGCGGGTAACGCGATTCGAACGCGCGACATTCACCTTGGCAAGGTGACGCTCTACCACTGAGCTATACCCGCATTTTCTATGCTATATAACAATATCTCAAATTTTTCTATATTTGTCAACTAATTACTATTTGCGATCGCTCTATGTAGTTTTTTGCTTGGGAGAAGTATAGGTATATAGGGGCTTAGGGCAAGTTAGCCCCTCATAAACGTTTGTTTGTACACAATCTGCCCATGAAAATACCTCCTTCACTCCTTCACTCCTTCACTCCCTATTTTCAAGTTAGCCCCCCACGGTCAAATCCCATAACCTGCCGATGAAAATGCGGGGGTGACTAACTCCTCAAGGGCGCACGCAATGCGCCCCTACTCCTGAACTCCGAACTCCTTCCCTCCGAACTCCGAACTCCGAACTCCCTATTTTCAAGCTAGTCTCCCACGGTCAAATCCCATAACCAAGCATGAGAATATATCTCAAGTGCGGCTCCTACACCTAAGCTGTCAACCATCAACTAACAACTAACAACTAACAACTAACAACTAACAACTAACAACTAACAACTAACAACTAACAACTAACAACTAACATTAAATTTCACATTGCTGAGTCCATTTACCATGATATTTCTGCAATAATGCGATCGCTTCTTCAAAGGTATCTACGCAGTGGGGTATTTCCATGTCACCAGGGCTTGCCATAGGGGGTGTGGCGTTTACCATATAGTCCTGTGTCCAACGGAGAAAATCTGACCACATATGCCCTACCATAATTAGGGGTTTTTCGTGTATTTGACGTACTTGTAATAATTGCCAAATCATCAAGGCTTCTAAAGCTGTACCAATTCCCCCTGGAACGACGACGAAGGCGTTAGAAAGGAGGACAAAGTGATGTAACCTAGTGAAAAAGGTTTGATGTTGATAAACCTGCTCTACGAAGGGATTTGTACTTTGTTCAAAGTCTAAATCGACGCGAATACCAATAGATTTTGTTCGGTCGGCGGGGTCAGCAATTACACTTCCTTCATTAGCCGCCTGCATTAATCCCGGTCCTCCACCTGTAATTATATCGCACCCCATAGCAGTTAATTCAGCGGCAAGATTACGTACTCCTACATATACTGGATGTTCTGGTTCTAACCTTGCAGATCCAAAAATAGTCACCCGATAGCGCTCGCATTGGGGAGGACGGATGGTAGTTAGGTTGTTGACAATTTTCCACAGTCCGAGAATAGAATCTTCTATGACTTGAAAAGATAATTCTGCGTCGTAGATACTGATGGTGTTAGATTGTGACGGTGGGGGAGAGTTGGGATTTTCTGGATTGCGATCGCTCATAAATATTTTCTTTGCAATTATATCAGGCAGGAGGCAGAAGTCAGAAGGCAATTGGATGGGGATTTAAACCCTAATGGCGGATAAATTCTAGGTCAAATATCAATTTTAACCATGTGGACAGATATTGATGCTCATATTAGTCGGGTAACTGGGGAAAACTTCCAATCTTCACAACGGCGTTCGGTGGGTGGGGGATGTATTAATCAAGGTTACGCTGTATCTAACGACAAACAAACTTACTTTGTCAAACTTAACCAAGCATCTCAAATTTCCATGTTTGAGGCGGAAGCTCTGGGTTTGCAACAAATGTTTGATACTGGGACTATCCGCGTCCCCCAACCCATTTGTACGGGTACGGCGGGTAATTCCTGCTACATAGTTTTGTCATGGTTGGAGATGGGAGGTAGTAAAAGCCAATCCTCCATAGAAATGGGGCGAAAATTAGCATCCATGCACAAAACCACTAGTTCAAAAGGTTTTGGTTGGGATCTGAATAATACCATTGGTTCCACACCCCAAATCAATACTTGGACGGAGGAATGGTATGAATTTTATACTAAACATCGCCTCGGCTATCAATTTAAATTAGGGAGAAGGAGAGGGGGACATTTTCCCCAAGCAGAGGATTTATTAACCGCCATTCCCGAATTATTAGCCGGACATGAGCCGCAACCATCTTTAGTACATGGGGACTTGTGGGGTGGTAATGCTGGTTGTACAGTGGAAGGAGAGCCAGTGATTTTTGACCCTGCGACTTATTTTGGCGATCGTGAGGTTGATATTGCCATGACAGAACTTTTTGGTGGTTTCCCTAGGGGATTTTATCAGGGATATAACGAGGTATTTCCCTTAGATTCTGGATACGAACGCCGGAAAACTCTCTACAATCTGTACCACATTGTGAATCATTTTAACCTATTTGGCGGTAGTTATGAATCCCAGGCAAATAGTATGATTAGCAAGATTTTGCGTTAATTTTCTATTGTGCAATACGTCTTTGGCATCATATAAAGTTTTATCTATGGAAAAAGCGACATTTGGGGGCGGGTGTTTCTGGGGAGTAGAGGCGGCTTTTCGTCAGGTAAAGGGTGTTGTCGCCACTTCAGTGGGATATATGGGCGGACATTTTGAAAATCCCTGTTATTTAGATGTTGCGGCGAGGATTACGGGACATGCTGAGGTGGCGCAGGTGGAATATGAACCCTCTGTGGTTAGTTATGATGATTTATTGGCAGTATTTTGGGATATTCATGACCCAACTAGTTTAAATCGCCAAGGTGCAGATAGGGGAGAACAATATCGTTCTGTGATTTTTTACCACACTCCCGAACAGGAAGCATTAGCTAGGCAATCTCAGCAGAAATTACAGTTATCTGGCAAATATGAGCGGGATATTGTGACAGAAATAAAACCAGCTTCTACTTATTGGTTAGCTTCAGAAGAACATCAACAGTATTTGGAGAAGAAAAGCAGGAAAAGTTAGGAACATGTTTAATAAAGTATCAAATTTGCTGTGATGAGGGTTGAAATCAGCCCTTTTATTAAAATAATCTCAACAGAAATTGTTTCAAATCGGATAGAATATCAGCATCTAGGTCAAAATATCCTTTTTTTGCGGCAAGTCCTGCACGAGGTACATATTCATACATTCCAGCTAGAAATGAATGCATCCGTGCCTTTGCTCTATTCTTAGGAAAATAGTGTTTTCCTGCTTGTTTGAGTTCTCCATTTTCTAGAATATCCAAATTAGTTTCTAAACATGAGAGATATTTTTCAGTACAGTTGAGTACAGGATGATTCTGTATGGTCTCTAAGCAGAGATCTTCCAGCATTCCTTCTTCTGCATTACCAGGCATTATAAATATACCAACCTTGAGATTACCTGTATCTTCAACTGCACCATGCTGATTTGGTACAGGTTGGTTGTAATCTTTCAGCAGTTTTTGGATACTTGCTAGGGTAGCACCGGCATTTGTATCAGCATCACGTACAATTGCATAAGATTTAACTTTTGAAAAGTCGGATGCATATAACAAGGCAGGAAACTCGTTCTTGAATTTATCTTTTCCACCGACCTCAATAACCTGAATATCCTGAATCTTAATATGTTTCAGAAGAGCATCAAAAAAGTTAACCTCATCACGTCCTTCAACTAATAAGAGCTGTTCCTCATCTATTGTTTTTGCCACTAACGAACCTCCCAATCTTTGTCTAAAGCGGCAAAAAGGATATTTTTATTGTAAATTTTAGGGACGATATCATCTTTTTCAAGGTCAAGTCTCAGATAAGATATTTGATCTGAACTACGTATAGTGCTGCTTTCTTTAAGATGTTTCAATATCTCATAACTGTGTGTTGTAACAAAAATTTGACAATTATATTTGTTTGACATTCTGTGCAATAAATCCCACATTTTTGAATGTAAGGAGTAATGAATACCATTCTCTATTTCATCTATAAGTACTATTCCATCTCTTGTTGTAGCAATTGCCAAAATTATAGATAAAAGTTTCGCTGTTCCCTCGCCCATAAAAGATAATGGTATTTTCCTACCAATACCAATATCTCCATAAATTAGCGAGTAATTACCATGTGAAATTGACGACAAAGATTTTAAACGAGGTTCAATTATACGCACCGAATCTACTATTTCATCTACTTTTCCCTCCATATCCATTTGCCCAAAGTACATCGCGTCTTCATTTGGGTTACGTCGGACTCCCGAAAGAATATATTTCACTTTTTTTTTGGGAGGTAATGAGGAGATATTTTCAAAATGCATATTAACTTGAGGTCCATCAATGAACAAGTGCGCTTGACCATTGCTTTCATTGTTTATGAAGTATTGGAAATCTAGAGCTTCGGTTGAATATGAACGCTGAGTTGATTGAATTTGACTGGTATCTTCTATGAATAGCGGGGTTGTTATTAATCTTTGAAAGTTGGGATTGTACTTGACTACAAGTTTTTCATGAAGATTATTATCTTTTAACTCTAATTCCATGCTTTTTGACATATCGTAAGCATAAAAAATAGGAGCCCATAATCCTAAGGGAGAATGATCTACCCACTTGATACCACGTCTGGTAAATTGCCCAATAGTAACTTGTGGATTCCACCTATCATAAAAAAAGAAAAGCATTTCTAATATAGTTGTTTTCCCTGTATTATTCTTACCACCAATAATGGTGATAGGCGTTATACCTTCAACCTTTAGAGACTTGAATGGTTTAAAATGTTTGATTGAAAAATAATTTATCATTAATTTCTCCAGAGAGATTATTGTGATTAGATTCTAACTGGATATGAAAAATAACTAATAACTTTTCCCCTTTGGCTTCTCACTGATAGATAGTTGATAGGGTGGTAGTCCCCAGTGAGCAATACGTTGTTGTAGCCAACCTGTGGATAAATAATTTGCGATCGCACTATTAACTTCCCTTCGCAATTCATCATACTGCAATCCCTTGGGCATGACTACCGATAAGGGTTCGGTGGACAATTTAATGGGGATGAGACGATATTCGGGATACTCTTGTACCCAACCCGTAAGGATGGTGGCATCCGCAGCAAAGGCAATGGCACCGTTGTTTTCTAATAGCGATCGCCCTTCTGCGTAAGATTTTACACCCACTAATTCGGCGGTGGGTACGTAAAATCTAATACTGGCTATGGTACTAGAGTTTTTCAGAACTGCTATTTTCTTTTGAGCTAAGTCTTTTAACTTTTGTAACGATGTATCTTTAGTAACTAGCAGCGTTCCATCCAAGTAGTAGGGCATACTGAAACTAACGATCCTTGCCCGTGAAGCCGTTGCCGTTACCCTAGCAATCGCCAAATCTACCTTATCATTCAATACCATAGATAAGCGATCGCGGTTTGCCACAGGCTTTAATTTCTCAGCATTCGGTTTGCCCAGCAAGTCTGTTGCTAATCGCTGGGCTAAATCAACCTCTAAACCTTGTAAATTACCTTTTGCGTCCCTAAATGCCAATGGACGCACATTATCTTTAACAGCAATCTTAATATAGCCCCGTCGCTGAATTTTAGATAATTCGGCCGCTGTTGCTGACTGGGGAATTGACGTAATTACCAAAGCAACAATTAATACCCAGGAAATGGTAGCGGATATTAGCAGATGTAACTTTGATAACGGATTATTTTGTCGATTGAGTAGATTTACTGTCCACCGCCCCAAGCAATTTTTCATCCGTAATAATACCTGTTACATCCGTAATAAATCCGTCACTATCCTTACTTAGATTGGCTGGCCAGTTCAGCAATTTTGCTGAATCCATCGGGGTCTAGTACCGCGATTTGTGCCAACATTTTCCGGTTGAGTTGGATATCAGCTTTTTTCAGATTGCCCATAAATTTGCTGTAGCTCATACCATGTTGGCGGACAGCAGCATTGATGCGGGTAATCCACAGACGGCGGAAATCGCGCTTGCGCTTTTTGCGATCGCGGTATGAGTTCCGCAATGCCTTCATTACCTGCTGGTTAGCGGTTCTAAACAGAGTGGAATGGGAACCACGAAAACCTTTTGCTAACTTAAGAATTTTTTTGCGGCGTTTGCGAGCAACATTACCGCGTTTTACCCTTGCCATAGTTTACTTTCCAGTCAATTAATTTACAAATATGGGAGCATTCCCCGTACATTGTCCATATCGCCTTCGTGGACAATTACAGTTTTCGACAGTTTACGTTTTTTGTTAGTAGTTTTGTGCTCTAACAGGTGATTCTTAAAAGCTTTGCGACGCACGACTTTACCGCTACCAGTAGCGCGAAATCTTTTTGCCGCAGCCTTACGAGTTTTGATTTTAGGCATGGATTGGCTCTTGTTCGACACAATCCCTCATTATAAACTAAGATTTCTGAAATTAATTGCCAAAGGGGGGAAGGAGTGATGGTTGATAGTTGTTAGTTGATAGTTGTTAGTTGATGGAGGGAAGGAGTGAGGGAGGATTAAATTTATCTTCTTCGGTAATCCCAACCACCAAACAACCAACAACCACCAAACACCAACCGTCAACCGTCAACCGTCAGATGTCAACCGTCAAAACACATCCTCGCTATAGCTGGCAGCAGGAAAATAAAACGTATATAATAATACTTTTTTTTGTTTTAATAGACAAATATATTTAGAACGATAATTAATTTTCGATCCAAATTAAATTTCAAATGGTTGTTCCAGTTTGCTATTGTTATCTTGCTGGTATCGATCGCCCAGTTATTATTATTGCAACCATCTCCAGTGCAAGCATCAAAAAGGATTCCAGATAACCTACTTTGTAGTCGAGGTGCTTGATTAGATTTGATTGTTGAAACGAAAAATTTCTATGCCTCGATTTGCTCATCTGCTGCGAGAAAATTAATTTACACTGGTATTGACAAGAGAAGTGGTAAAAGTATTACTCTACCTGCTTATACTGAAGAAGGTACTGGATATGTTGCAGATGCAGGAAAATATACCTATTATCTGACAGGAGCATCGCTGTCAGTGACAAAGAATAATAGAGCAATACTCAATGAAGATGTAATTGGTAGTTGTTATCGAGCTAATCGGTAGCTATACTCTTTCGGGAGTTAAATCCTTCACAGTTACCTTGCGAACCCGACTGAGATTAATTTCTCGCACAGTGCCATCATCCATTTCTAGGTGCAGAATTCCCTGAATGGGTAGTTGAATGGATGTGGTGCTTTGCTTGGGTAATTGTACAGAACCACCTACATGGAGGCGATAGCTTGCAGAGCCTTTGCTATTTCTACGACTAATCCGCATGATAATAGTCTGGTGGCGTTTAATCTGCAATCGCCGAATTTTACGTTTACTTTTGGAGATAACACCGACATCGAAAGATAGTAACTTTTTGGCGTTGATATTAAACAAATCGACACCAACATAGTTTAATGTATTGCGTTTGTCGGGTGTTACATCTAGGGTAATAACTACCTCCCCTGGTTGAACGACAAAGCTGTAGAAATATTCGCTGTGATTATTTTGATCCACTATCCCAGTAATATCGGGTTGAGTTAGGATACTTGGACGATTGCGATCGCTAGACTGAGCTTCAACTGAGTTAATTAATGCTGTGATTGCTAAAATTAGACCTAGGGTAGATGCAGCGATCGTATAAGTAGACTGGGAGTCACGTTTGCTACTTGTAAGCATGGCTAGCCTGATGGAAATGAGCCACTTATACATAATACGTTTTATCGGGATATTATATGCAAAATAACTTGGTGTGAAATTAGTTATACATCAATCTACAGCTTAGAGATATTGTATTCCGAAATTATCATGCGATCGCAAAAGAGACGTTACAATGCAACGTCTCCTGAAAATTTATTGTTTGAATTTTTTAGATTACTTACTTGGCTTTAGGATCTGCAACAAACTTACCATTTTTAGCGACATGGTATGTGATTGATTTGCCTCGACCTCTGACTACCACTACCCAACCTTTGATTGGTTTATATATACGGGGGCAAATTTTACCAAAGTTAAAGACACAGTAGTTAGGAAAGATTTTGGGTTTTGCAAAAAGTTTCAATTGTCTTACAGGGACACCCAGTCGTTTGGATGCATCTTTGAGCAATCTTTTGACAATGTTTTTTGGTAAAGGAGATGAAGGTTTGGGTATGGAAGTCGAGGGTGGAACAATACTTTCAGCAGTGGCAGTATTGCTGAAATTGAATCCTGCTACACCTGACATTAAGCCTGTCAATATCAAAAGAGGAACAATACCACCTACAGAATACTTGAGTGTATATTTCATCATTTTTGTGTGAGTTTATCAATTGGACTTGGGACAAAATTTGATTTTTGCCTTTCTGTTCCAAGTATGTTTAATTATTTCAATTTATAGTTGAGGAAAATTGAGGACTTAGAAAACTCAGTTAAATTCAGGTTTGGGCTTTTGAGGCGTTCTTTTAAGTAGCAAAAGAGACGTTACAATGAACGTCTCCTGAAAATTTATTATTTGAATTATTTAATTACTTGGCTTTAGGATCTACAACAAACTTACCACTTTCGGCAACATGGTATGTAATTGATTTGCCGTTACCACTGACTACCACTACCCAACCTTTGATTGGTTGATATATATCGGGGCAAACTTCACCAAAGTTAAAGACACAGGAATTAGGAAAGATTTTGGGTGTTGCTACAATTTTCAATTTGTTTACAGGGACACCCAGTCGCTTGGATGCATCTTTAAGCAATATTTTGACAATATTTATTGGTAAAGGAGATGAAGGTGTGGTTATGGGAGTAGAGGGTGGAACAACACTTTGAGCAGTGGCAGTATTGCTGAGACTGAATCCTGCTACACCTGAAATTAAGCCTGTCAATGCCAAAAGAGGAAGAATGCCACGTACAGAATACTTGAGTGTATATTTCATCATTTTTGTGTTTTGTGTGAGTTTATCAATTGGACTTAGGACAAAATTTAATTTTTTGTCTTTCTGTTCCAAGTATGTTTAATTATTTCAATTGATAGTTGAGGAAAATTGAGGACTTAGAAAACTCAGTTAAATTCAGGTTTGGGCTTTTGAGGCATTCAATACGTAATACCAAATCAAAAAATGTTTGCGACAGATCCAATTGTAATCCCACCGTAACCCCGCCCCTACCAATAAATTATGTGTTGCATTCTTTTTTCAAATTGGCATAACAAAAGAGACGTTACAATGCAACGTCTCCTGAAAATTTATTCTTTAGATATAGGCGTGAAAATTAAATATGCATCAGCCAAAATCCTTGTAGAGATGTTGCATTGCAACGTCTCTACATTCTTTTCCACCAGATGTCTTTTTAATTGTTGAGAATAGCCTTAATCCATACAGATTAATACTTGGCTTTAGGATCTGCAACAAACTTACCATTTTTAGCGACATGGTATGTGATGAATTTACCTTTACCCCCGACTTTCACTACCCAACCCTTGATTGGTTGATATATCTTGGGACAAATTTCACCAAAGTTAAAGACACAGCGATTACCAAAGGTTCTTGGTGTTGCTTTGTATTTCAAGTGTTTCCAATGAACACCCAATCGTTTGGATGCATTTCTAAGCAATCTTCTCACAATTCTTCTTGGTAAACGATGGGAATGTCTACGTGAGGGAACAAGGGTAGGAGATGGTGATGGAGCAATAGTTTGGGCACTTGCAGTACTACTGAGGTTGAATCCCACTACACCTGAGAGTAACCCTGTCAATGCCAGAATCGGGAGAATACTACGATACTTGAGTGTGTTTTTCATCATTTTTGTGTGTGTGAGTTTATGAATAGATTAAGCTACATCTGTCAGTTGTAGTATTCCGGAACTACAACAGAAAAAAAGCAGAAAGCCAGGATCTTGATTCAGAAGTGGGGGATATTTTAGGTTTTAGAACTAATGTGGCGACTTGACTACTCACCCCGGCTTAAAGCGCGGGGGATTCTAAGCTGATGTTGTTCCGCAGTCTAAAGACGTGCTGCACAACGTGAAACACTTTTTCAGATTGCGAAATACATCATACTTAGCGGGGTTCGTCAAAGCCCCA